>CALCXL010000261.1 GCA_937907595.1 uncultured Pseudomonadota bacterium | reverse complement strand
CGTCCCCCCCGTTCAGCCCCCCTCGCCCCTCACGTACACCGACTCCCCGCCCACCACCGTCCGCAGGACCACGAGGTCCAGCAGCTCCTTCGGTGCCGCCGCCCGCGGATCCCGGTCGAGGACCGTCAGGTCCGCCGGCGCGCCCACCCGCAGGACCCCACCCGCGCTGCCTACCGCGGCGGCGGGGCCGGCGCTGAAGGCGGCCAGGGCCTCCTCGATGGAGAGGACCTGGTCGGGCAGCCAGCCGCCCTCGGGGGAGCCCGCGGCGTCCTGCCGGGTCACGGCGGCGTAGAGCCCCAGCCGCGGATCGTGGGACTCCACCGGCGCGTCGCTGCCGAAGGCCAGGGGCACGCCCGCCTCCAGGAAGCGGCGCCAGGCGTAGGCGCCTTCCAGCCGATCGGGGCCCAGCCGATCGGGCACCCAGGGCATGTCCGAGGTGGCGTGGGTGGGTTGCATGGACGCGGTGACGCCCAAGGCGGCGAAGCGGGCGATGTCGGCCGGATCGACGATCTGCGCGTGCTCGATGCGGTGCCGTCGATCGTTGGGTCCCAGGGCCCCCAGCGCGTCCAGGGCCACGCGGTTGCCGCGGTCGCCGATGGCGTGGATGGCCACCTGAAAGCCAAGGCCGTGGGCCAGCCGCACGGTCGCGGTCAGCGCGTCGGGCTCCGTCAGCAACAAGCCGCTCGACTCGGGCCGATCGCTGTAGGGCGCCAACAGCGCGGCCCCGCGAGAGCCCAGCGCGCCGTCGGCGAAGAGCTTGACCCCGGGCACCTGCAGCCTACCCTCGCGGTCGGGGCCCCCCGCCAGCCGCTCGGCCAGGTCGTCGCCGCCGCCGTGGTAGGCCCAGACACGCAGGCCCAGGGGCGCCCCCTCCATCGCTTGCAGCTGCGCCATCGCCTGCGCGCCCACGCCCATGTCGTGCACCCCCACCAGCCCGGCCTCCTGGCAGAGGCGCACGCCGCGCTCCAGGTCGGCCCGCACCTCGGCGTCGGTGGGCGCGGGCAGGGCGGCGGCCAGGAGGTCGATGGCGTTGTCCACGAACACGCCCGTGGGCGCGCCGTCCGCCCCCCTCAGGATCTGCCCGCCCGGGGGGTCCGCGGTCTGCGCGTCGACGCCGGCCAGCGCCATCGCCCGGGCGTTGACCCAGACCGCGTGGCCGTCGACCCGGGTGAGCCAGACGGGGTGCTCGGGGGCCGCGGCGTCCAGGGGCGACGCCGTGGGGAACGCGGTGTCCGCCCAGTCGTTCTGATCCCAGCCGCGGCCGCGGATCCAGGTCCCGGGCGCGCGGTCGGTGGCCGCGGAGACCCGGGCGGCGACCTCGGCGATGCTGGCGGTGCCCTGCAGCTTGATCTGCCGATCGGCCCGCCCGATGCCCCGCAGGTGCAGGTGCGCGTCCACCAGGCCCGGCACCGCCGCCGCGCCGTCGAAGGAGCGCCGGGCGCCGTCCAGGCCCGCGGGCACCTCGCCGCTCCAGAGGTGGGTGATGAGCCCGCCGTCGTGCCGCAGCCCGCTGAACTCCGGGTGCTCCGGGTCCCCGGTGATCACCCGCAGATCGGTCCAGATCTGCGCGGTGGAGGGGGCGGCCGGCGGCGGGCTGCTGGCGCAGGCCGTCAGGAGCAGGGAGAGGAGCAGGAGGGAGCGCATGGTCCCCCCTACCACGGACCGGCCCCCCGGATCCCCGGGGCAGGCACCCCGGGGCGACCGCGATCAGCCCTTCTTGGCGACCGGAGGCTTGCGCGGGCGGCGCGGGGGATCCCGGTGCTGGGAGGGGTCGGAGATCCCGTCCTTGGGGTCCAGGTAGGTGTACCCGGCCAGGCCGGTGCGCACCTGCTCCAGGATGCGGTCGCCGTCGGACTCCGTCAGCCCGTCCTGGGCCCGCGCCTGGGCGATCGCCGACGAGACCCGCTCCAGCAGCTCCTCGGAGTCGTACTGGACGTGCGCCACAGCCGAGTGCACGTCGGCGCCGTCGATGACGCGGTCGATGCGGTGCTGCCCGTCGTCGTCCACGGAGACGTGCACAGCGTTGGTCCGACCGAAGAGGTTGTGCATGCCGCCCAGGATCTCCTGGTAGGCGCCCACCAGCGGCATGGCCAGCACGTAGCGTTCGCCGTGCACCAGCGTGTGCAGCTCCAGCACCCGCTTGACGTCGCGCAGGTCCACGAAGCGCTGCAGCTTGCCGTCCGAGTCGCAGGTGAGGTCCGCCAGCACGGCGCGGCGCGTGGGCTGCTCGTCCAGCCGATGGATGGGCAGCACCGGGAAGAGCTGGTCCAGGGCCCAGGTGTCCGGCGCCGACTGGAAGATGGAGAAGTTGGCGTAGTAGGTGTCCGCCAGGGTCGGCTCCAGCCCGTCCAGGTCGTCCGGCACGTAGCGCTGCCGCCGCGTGATCTTCAGCAGCCGCGCGCAGAGCCGCCAGTACAAACGCTCGACTGCGGCCAGATGCCCCAGGGAGAGCAGCCCCATCTCGAAGCTGCGCTTGCTGAGCTCCCGGGCGTCGTTGGCGTCGTTCCAGGCCTCCTGGTAGTTGCGATCGGTCAGGCCCTCGTAGACCTCCTGCAGCTCCGTCAGGATCGCCGGATCGTCCTCGTGCACCGGATCGGGCGGCCCCTCCGAAGGGACCCGCTCCGCCCCGACGACGTCGAAGAGCAGCACGGTGCTGTGGGCGACGGTGGCCCGCCCCGACTCGGTGACCAGGTCGGGGTGGGGCACGCCGGCGGCGTCGCAGGCGGTGGCGAGCTCCGCCACCAGGTCGGCGGCGTACTCCGACACCGAGTAGTTGCGCGACGACTCGAAGTCCGTGCGGCTGCCGTCGTAGTCCACGGCCAGCCCGCCGCCCACGTCGATGGTGCCCATGGGCGCGCCCAGGCGGACGAGCTCGGTGTACAGCCGGGCAGCCTCGCGCACCGCGTGGCGGAAGGTGCGGATCGACGTCACCTGGCTGCCGATGTGGAAGTGCAGCAGCTGCAGCCAGTGCAGCTTTCCGGCCTCCCGCAGCTTGTCGACCACCTGCACGATGCCCTGCGCGCTCAGCCCGAACTTCGCCCGGTCGCCGGCCGAGTCACTCCAGCGTCCCTTGCCGGGGCTGGAGAGCCGCGCGCGCACGCCGAGCACGGGCTCCACGCCCAGGCGCTCGGCGGCGGCCATGATCAGCGGCAGGTCGCCGCCCTTCTCCAGCACCTGGATCGTGTTGCGGCCCAGCTGCCGCGCCATGAGCGCCGTCTCGACGTACCAGCGGTCCTTGTAGCCATTGCAGACCAGCAGGGCGTCGGGGTCGTCGAGCATCGCCAACGCGATCAGCAGCTCCGGCTTGCTGCCCGCCTCCAGCCCGAAGTGGTGCGCGCGCCCGGCCGTCAGCAGCTCCTCCACCAGGCGGCGCTGCTGGTTGACCTTGATGGGGTACACGCCGCGGTAGCGACCGGTGTAGTCGTGGGCCTTGAAGGCGTCGTCGAAGGAGTTGACCAGCAGCTGCATGCGCCGCGCGGCCACCTGGGGCATCCGCACGATGGCCGGCAGGGACACGTTGCGCGCGGCCAGCTCCTCAGTCAGGGCGTGCAGGTCCACGCTGCCCCCGCCGGGACCGCGGGGGGAGGCGGTCAGGTGGCCGGCGTCGTTGATGTCGAAGAGGCGGGCACCCCAACGGCGGACGGAGTAGAGCTCGGCGCTGTCGTCGATGGACCAGGGCATGGCAGTCGCTCTCAGTCGCCCAGGAGCCAGGCGAGGATCAGGGGGACGACGATGGTGGCGTCGGATTCGATCATGAACTTCGGCGTGTCGACCGCCAACTTGCCCCAGGTGATCTTCTCGTTGGGCACGGCGCCGGAGTAGCCGCCGTAGCTGGTGACGGCGTCGGAGACCTGCGCGAAGTAGCCCCAGAAGGGGGTGTCCTCCATCTTCAGGTCCTGGATCATCGTGGGCACGGCGCAGATGGCGAAGTCGCCGGCGATGCCGCCGCCGATCTGGAAGAAGCCGACGCTGGGCCCGCCCTCCGCCGCGCGGTTGTTGGCCAGGTACCAGCGCATGAGCTTGACCATCTGCTCGGTGCCCGGCGCCACGGCGCGGTGGTGGGGCAGCTCGTCGCGCCAGACGGCGGCGGCGAACATGTTGCCGGTGGTGCTGTCCTCCCAGCCGGGCGTGAACACGGGCACGCCCTTGCGGCCGGCGGCGAGGAGCCAGCTGTCTGCGGCGATCTCGTAGTGCTCCTGCACGTCGGGGCGAGCCAGCACGGCCAGCATGTGCTCGCTGGGCAGCAGCGACGCGCCGGAACGGGACGCCTCCCCCCACTGCTCCAGCAGGCCGGCTTCGATGTGCCGCATCACGGTCTCGGGGATGCAGGAGTCGGTGACCCGGTTCATGCCGCGGTCGTACAGGGCCTGCTCGTCCTCGGCCCGCAGGGCGCGCCAGTCGGGGATCTCCTCGTACTCGCTGCCCGACAGCAGGGCGAAGGCGTCCTCCTCCAGGTTGGCGCCCGTGCAGGAGACCGCGTGCACCAGGTCGGCGTCGATGGCCCGGGCCAGGATGCGGCCGATGCGGGCCGTGGACATCGCCCCGGCCATGGACACCAGCATCTTGCCGCCGGCCTGGATGTGAGCCTCCCAGCCCTCCGCGGCGCGGCGCAGCTCGCGGCTGTTGTAGTGCAGGTAGTGGTGGTCGATGAACTCACGGACGGTCATGGGGAGCCTCCGGGGGGACGATGCGAGACGATCGACCAGCAGGCGAGCTTGTAGAGCAGGCGGGCGCCGACGATGGCGTCCCAGGGGTCGTCGCCGACTTCACACAGGTCGAAGCCGACGATGCGCCGCCCGGAGCGGACGACGTGGCGGAGCAGAGACGCGGCCTCATACCACGTCAGCCCTCCCGGTACAGGGGTCCCCGTCGACGGGCACAGGGCGGGCTGCAGCCCATCGACGTCGAAGCTGATCCAGACGTCCTCCGGCAGCGGGTCGATCAGGCCCTGCACCACCGACTCCCAGGCCTCTCCGCCGTCCATCCGATCCCGGGCGGGGCCGTCGAAGAGGGTGTGGATCCGGGGGTCGCGCTGGATGCGATCGAACTCGCCGTGGCCGAGGTCCCGGACGCCGACCTGGGCCAACGTCAGGCCCGGCGCGGCCTCCAGCGCGTTGTGCATGACGGAGGCGTGGGACCAGCGAAAGCCCTCGTAGGCCACGCGCAGATCGGCGTGGGCGTCCACCTGCAGGAGGCCCAATGAGGGGAACCGCTGCGCAGCGGCCACGATGCCGCCCAGGGCCACCGAGTGGTCGCCGCCGAGCACGGCCGGGATCCCGCCCCCATCAAGCTGCTCGCCCACCCAGCGCTCGCACAGGGCGTTGACCCGCTCACCGGCCCGATCGACCACGGCCAGGGCGTCGATGTCCCCTTCCCGGGCGGCGTCCGTGGCGGCCAGGGCCTCCTCGTTCCAGGCCGCGATCTCCGGCGGCGAGTCCACCAGCGCGATGCCTTCGCGCCAGGCGTTCCCGCAGTCCAGGTCGAAGAGATCCACCTGGGCCGAGGCCTCCAGGATCTCCGCGGGCGCGCCGGCCGTGCCGCGCCGGTAGGACGTCGTGGGCTCGAAGGGCACCGGCAGCACCCGCACCCGCGCGTCGGCGGGATCGTGGGGCAGACCGAAGAGGCGGCCGTCCAGGCCCGGGCCGTCAGGATCGAAGGACGTCGACATGGTTCACCCCTGGGCCACGCGGTGGGCGGCGCAATTCGTTCCGGGAATCGACAGGACCCATTGCTGCGGCCCGAGGGAGGGAGCGATGCTCTGCGCGCTGGGCCTCGGGCCCGCTCGGAGTGCGCCGCACATGATGCATCCTGCCACTGCCCTCTCCTTTGCCGGGGCGGACGTCGGGTTCGGAGTCGTAGCCACCCAGGACCTGCCCGCCGGCACCATCGTCTGGCTGCGGGACCGCCTGGACCAGCAGCTGAGCACCCAGGAGCTCAAGGCCCTGCCCCTGCTCCAGCGGGACGCCCTGCGCGCCCACGCCTGGAGTGAGGGACGCGGGTGGTACCTCACCTGGGACCACGGCCGCTACACCAACCACAGCTGCGCGCCGAATTGTGCCGGGCTGGACGGCGAATTCGACGTCGCGATCCGCGACATCAAGGCGGGTGAGCAGATCACCGACGACTACGCCTTCCTGGGCATGAACATCGCCTTCGACTGCCGCTGCGGCGCCACCACCTGCCGCGGCCGGGTGGGCAAGGGCCAGGTGGTGCCCATCGTCCCCCAGACCGAGGCCCTGTACCGCAAGGCGATGGCCCGGGTGGGCGAGGTGGAGCAGGCGTTGGCGCCCCTGCTGTCGACTGGGGACGGGGTGGGGTTCGACCTGCTGCGCCCCGCGCTGGCCCGCACCCGGCGGCGAGCGCGGAGGCAGGGCGCCGCGTAGGGCCTGGCGGCGGCGACCGGTCCCTCTCAGCCCAACAGCCCCAGCAGGTCCGCCGGCGACTCGAGCCAGTGGTCGGGCTCGTGGCTGCGGAGCAGGGCGTGGTCGAAGGGGCCCCAGCCCACGGCGGCGGTGGCCACCCCGGCGGCGCGTCCGGCCACCAGGTCGTGGGGGGAGTCGCCGACGAAGACCGCGTGCTCGCGCTCCACGCCCAGGCGCTCCAGGGCCAGCCAGACGGGCTCGGGGTGGGGCTTGGCGTGGGTGACGTGCTCGGGGCAGACCCAGGTGTCGAAGGCGTCGAGCATGCCGATGGGCTCCAGCCCGCGCTGGACCCCGATGGCGCGCTTGCTGGTCACGATCGCCAGCTTCATGCCGCGCGCTCGGAGCTCCCGCACGGCCTCGGGCATGCCCGCAAAGGGTCGGGAGAGGCGATCGTGGTGCTCGATGACGTAGTCCCGGTAGGTGATGTACATCGCCTCCAGGTCGTCGCCGGGGCGGGACAGCTCCTCCATCTGGGTCATGAGCGGCGTGCCGATGCCGGCCAGCCACAGGGCGTCGGGGGGGGCCTCACCGTGGTGGGCGGCGAAGGTGTGGCGGAAGGCGGCGAGGATCAACTCGACCGAGTCGAGGAAGGTGCCGTCGAAGTCCAGGAGCACTGCTTGCAGGGGCATGGGCAAGGATGACCGGTGAGGGGGCGATGTCCAGTCAGCTGGTGCGGGGCCCCGGCGCGATCGTAGGCTCGGGCATGGCCGACCCCACCGCGCTGCTCAACGACCTCCTGCGCGGCGACCCCGCCACGCTCTTCATCACCGGGGCCGGCGTCTCCGCGGACTCCGGCCTGCCCACCTACCGCGGCGTGGGCGGGCTGTACGAAGACGCGGACACAGACGGGGGGGTGCCCATCGAGGTCGCGCTGTCGGGCCCCATGTTCCGACGCGACCCGGCGTTGACCTGGCGCTGCATCCACCAGCTGGAGCGGGCCTGCCGCGGGGCCGAACCGAACATCGCCCACCGCGCCATCGCCGCGCTGCAGCAACGCCTGAGCCGCTGCGTGCTGCTGACCCAGAACGTCGACGGGCTGCACGAACGGGCGGGGTCGACGGACCTCATCCCCATCCACGGCACCCTGGCTGACCTGCGCTGCCTGCGCTGCGCCTGGGCGGAGAACGTGGCGGACTACGCCCACCTGCCGCCCCTGCCCACCTGCCCGGACTGCGGCGGGATCGTCCGGCCGGAGGTGGTGCTGTTCGAGGAGATGCTGCCCCCCCGCGCCGTGCAGCGGCTGGAGGCCGAGCTGGACCGCGGCTTCGACCTGGTGGTGTCCATCGGCACCACGTCGGCCTTCCCCTACATCGCCGCGCCGGTGGCGCTGGTGGGGCGGCAGGGCGGCAGCACCTTCGAGCTCAACCCCGGCACCACCGCCGTCAGCCACATCGTGCAGCACCGGATCCGGGGGACGGCGGCTGAGTGGGCGGAGGGGGTGGGGTGATTGGGGTAGGGCCCGAAGTCGGCGGCCGACCGCTCCCCCGGCGGAGTCCGCAGGCTGCGTCCTACTCCCCCCACTCCTCGCGCGCGTTGGCCATGGCCTCCCGGATCCGCCCGGGCTGGAGCAGCGCGGCCTCCGTGAAGTCCAGGCCCTCCAGCACCCAGCGCGCCACCCGGGGCTCCGCCAACGAGTAGTAGACGTGCCGGCCTTCCCGCCGCGGGGTCACGAGCCGATGCGCCTTGAGCAGCGTCAAGTGCTGGGACACCCGGGAGTGCGAGCAGTCGAGGATCTCGGCGAGCTGGTTCACGTCCCGCTCGCCCCCGCGCAGCTCCTCCACGATGCGAACGCGGTGGGGGTGGGAGAGCGCCCCGAACAGGGACGCGAGTTCTTTGGTGACGATCTCTCGCTGGGGCAAGGGGGGCTCCTGACGGTCGAACGCGCTCAACATGCGCTCGGTGAACTTGCCACTTGACGTCTCAAAAATCCAGTTTAATTTATCCGCTCATATTAGAAGTGATTAATATCTGCACATGACTCCAACAGAGAACGTCGCCCAGCTTCAGGACCTCGTCGGGAGGGCCCTGGCCGCCGCCGCGCACCCGCGCTCGCCCGCCGACATCGCCGCTGCCCTGGGCCGATCGGGCGGCGACGTCGCGCGGACCCTCGAGGACCTGGGGGTTCCCAGCGATCGCTTCGACCGGAGCCCCGAGGGCGTGCTCGAGGCCGTCGGGATCACCGCGCCGGCCTTCGCCCGGGGCGCCGCCGGCTGGCTGCTCCTGGACGAGCGGCACGGCGGCCGGGTCCGCGTGCTGGAGCAGGACGCCGAGCTGCCCCGCTGGCTCAACCCCGCTGCGATCGACCAGCTGGAGCTCCGCGAGTGGGTGCTCGTGGCCCCCGCGCCGGTCTTCCCCGGCACCGCGCCGTCGGCGAGTCCGCTCCAGCGCGTGCGGGCCCTGATGAGCATCGAGTCCGAGGACCTGCTCACGGTGGTGCTGTACTCCGTCGCCGTCGGGCTGCTCTCCCTGGCGACGCCCGTGGCGGTGCAGGCCCTGGTGAACACCGTGGCCTTCGGCACGGCCGTGCAGCCGCTCCTGGTGCTCACGATCCTGCTCGGCGCCGGCCTCGCCCTGGCCGCGGGCCTCCAGCTGCTGCAAGCCTGGGTCGTCGAGCTCCTGCGGCGGCGGCTGTTCGTCCGGCTCGTCTCGGACCTGGCTCACCGGCTGCCCCGGGTGCGCATCGACGCCATGCGCGGCGGCCGCGGCCCCGAGCTGCTCAACCGCTTCTTCGACATCTTCACCCTGGAGAAGGCCGTCGCCACCTGGCTCGGCGACGGGCTGGGGGCGCTCATCACAGCGGCGGTGGGCCTCGCGGTGCTCGCGGTCTACCACCCCGCCCTGCTGGTGTTCGACCTGCTGCTGGGCGGCGCCGTCGCGGGGGTCTTCCTGCTCCTCGGCCGCGGGGGCACGTACACGGCCGTCAAGGAGAGCAAGGCGAAGTACGCCGTGGCCGCGTGGATGGAGGAGCTGGCCCGGCACCCGGTGGCCTTCAAGGCGTCGGGCGCCGCAGATCTCGCGCGGAGCCGCGCCGACGTCCTCACCCGCGAGTTCCTGGAGGCGCGGGCGGCCCACTTCCGCGTCGTGCTGCGGCAGGTCGCGGGCGCGCTGGGGCTGCAGGTGGTGGCCGCGGCGGGCCTGCTGGGCATTGGCGGCTGGCTCGTCATCGCCCGCCAGCTGACCCTGGGCCAGCTGGTGGCCGCCGAGCTCATCGTGGCCACGACCGTCGCCGCGTTCGCCAAGAGCAGCAAGCTGCTGGAGTCCTGGTACGACCTGCTCGCCGCGGCCGACAAGCTGGGCCAGCTCACGGACCTCCCCCTGGAGCCGGCGGGGGAGAAGACGACGGGCTTGCAGGAGGGGCCGCTCTCGGCGGTCCTGCCCGTCGGGGGCCAGCGGGTGCGGATCGCGCCGGGCGAGCGGGTCGCCTTCACCGGGCGCTCGGGGGCCGGGCAGAGCGCCGCCCTGGAGCAGCTCTTCGGCCTCGTGGGCGGCCGGGTCGAGGTCTCGGACACCCCCGTCGCGGACCTGGACCGGGACCTGCTGCGGCGGCGTGTGGCCCTGGTGCAAGGGTTCGAGATCATCGAGGGGACCGTCCTCGACAACGTGAGGTTCGGCCGCGCGGCCCTCTCCCGGTCCGAAGCGTGGGCCGCGCTCCGTTCCGTGGGGCTCGAAGGGGCCGTGGCGCGGCTCGAGGGCGGCCTGGACGCCCCGCTGGCCCCGGCGGGCGCCCCCCTGGTGCCCGCGGAGGCCCGGCGCCTGGTGGTGGCGCGCAGCCTCGCGGGACACCCCGACCTCCTCCTCATCGACGAGGCCATCGACGGGCTCGAGGAGGACGAGGGGGAGACGGTGCTGGACTCTGTGTTCCACCCCGCCCGACCCTGGACGGTCCTCGTCGTCAGCCACGACCCCGCCGTGCTCGCGCGCTGCGACCGCGTCGTCACCTTCGCGAACCCGCAGGACTCCTGATGCCCCCGATCGCTCGCCCCTCCGACGCGCCCTGGAGCGCCGACGAAGACGCCTGGAGCCCGCCGCTGCTTCTGCCGGCGTGGCGCCTCGTCCCTCCGCCCACCCGCGCGCGGCGCATCGCGCGCCGGCTGGCCCTCGCCCTGGCCTTGTTCGCGGTGGCGTGCGTCGTCTCCCCGTGGCAGCAGAGCGTGCGCGGCGACGGCTCGGTCATCGCGTTCGCCCCGTCAGAGCGGCCCATCACGGTGGAGGCGCCCACCTCCGGGGTGGTGCGGACCTGGCACGTGCAGGAGGGCGACGCCGTCGTCGCGGGGCAGCTCCTCGTGTCGGTGACCGACAACGATCCCGCCCAGCTCGACCGGCTGCGCGCGGAGCGGGACGCCGTCGGCGCCACGGTGGATCGAAAGTCCGGCAGCGTCCTGGCCCTTGAGGCGGGCCTCATCGCGGCGCAGCTCGCGGCCGACGCGAAAGTCGACGCGGCCCGCAACAAGGTGATGAGCGTGCGCCAGAAGCAGGAGGCCGTGGGACAGAAGGTGGACGTAGCCACCGCCAAGCTCGACACGGCGACCCGGAACCGGGATCGCACCGAGCGCCTGGGGACCGAGGGCCTCGCGTCGGAGCGGTCGCGGGAGGTGGTGGGCCTGAAGGTGGCCGAGGCGGAGGCGAACCTGCGAGGCGCGCGGGCGGACGCCGCCGGAGCCGCCGCCGATCTGCGATCCGCGGAGAGCTCGCTCCGCGAGACGGAGAGCGACGCAAGATCGAAGCTGTCAGGGCTGGAGAGCAAGCTGGAGTCGGCCCGGTCGGACGTGGAGAGCGCGCGCGCGAAGCTGCTGTCGGTGGAGACGAAGCTCAGCCGTCAGCTCACCCAGGACGTGAAGGCGCCGCGGAGCGGGGTGGTCCTGCGGCAGCTCGTCCCCGAGGGCTCCGAGCAGGTCAAGCGCGGGGACGGGCTCGCGGTCATCATCCCCCCCCGGGAGACGGTGCGGGTGGCCCTCACCGTAGACGGGAACGACGCGGCCCTGCTCGAGCCGGGCCGCTCGGTGCGCGTGCAGTTCGAGGGGTGGCCGGCGGTGCAGTTCGTGGGCTGGCCGTCGGTGGCGGTGGGGACGTTCGGCGGGATCGTCGAGCTGATCGACGGGGCCAGCGACGGGGGCGGCGACTTCCGGGTGGTGGTGCGCCCGGACCCCGCGGACAGCCCCTGGCCCCCCTCCGACCGGCTGCGACCGGGCGTGCGCACCCACGGCTGGGTGCTCCTGGAGCAGGTCCCCCTGGGCTTCGAGCTCTGGCGTCAGCTCAACGGCTTCCCTCCCTCGGTGCCGCAGCCGGCCTCCGGAGGGAAGTCGAAGTGAGCGCGCGGGCGGGCTCGATGCGCGCCGCGGGGTTCTTCCTGCTGGCCGCGCTCCTGGGGCTGGCGGCAGGGCCCGCGGCGGCCCAGGCACCCCCGACCCTGAGCCTGGACGAGGTCCTGGAGTCGGTCCGGCGGCACCCCACCCTGGTGGCGGCGGACGCGGTGGTGCGTCAGGCCGACGGGGAGCGCATGCGCAGCGAAGGAGCCTTCGACCCCACCGTGAACGGCTTCGTCGGCGGGCGCCCCCTGGGCTACTACGACCAGATGGTGGCAGGGGCCTCGGTGTCCCTGGCGACGCCGCTCTGGGGGCTGGGGGTGGAGGCGGGCTGGCGCCTGGGCGTGGGGGACTTCGCCCCCTACGAGGGGAAGCGGGAGACGCTGTCGGCGGGCGAGCTGTTCGCGGGGGTCTCGCTGCCCCTGCTCAAGGGCGGGCCCCTGGACGAAGGGCGCGCCGACCGGCAGCGGGCGCGCCTGGGGCAGGACCTCGCCGCGGCGGAGCGGACGGGGGTGGCCCTGGATCTGGTGGCGGAGGCGGAAGCCGCCTACTGGGCCTGGGCGGCGGCCAGCCGGGCCCTGCGCATCGCCGGCGATCAGCTGGAGCTGGCCACGCAGCGCGAGCGGGGGCTGCAGCGCCGGGTGGAGGAGGGTGCGGTCGCCCCCATCGACGCGCTGGAGGCCCGCCGCGCGGTGTTGGTCCGGCGAGGCAAGCTGGAGGCCGCGTCCGCGAAGGAGCGCTCCGCGGCGAGCAAGCTGTCGCTGTTCGTGCGCGACGCCGAGGGCCGGCCCCGGGTCGCGCAGCCCACGCAGGCGCCCGAGCTCCCCGAGCCCCCTCCCCTGCGGAGGCTCGGCCCGGAGGAAGCGGCGGAGCAGGCCTGGTCGCAGCGCCCCGAGGGGGAGGTCTGGCGAGCGGCGGTGGAGGTGGCCCAGGTCGCCGAGCGCCTCGCGCGCGCTCAGGCGCTGCCGAAGCTGGATCTCAAGGTGGGGGCCGCGGTGGACCTGCCGCAGGACGGCAGCGGCAGCACCTCCCTGGCCGAGCCGAGCCTCGACGCCCGCCTCGATCTGTCGTTCCCCACGCTGCTGCGGGCGGGACGGGGCAAGCTGGCCTCCGCGCGCGCCAAGGCGACGCAGGTGGACGCCAAGGCGCAGCTGGTCCGGGAGAAGCTGTGGGCGGAGGTGCTGGCGCTGTCCGCCCGGCTCGACGCGGCGGAGGCGCACCTCCGGCTGGCGGACGAGACGACCGAGGTGACCGAGGCGCTGGCGTCGGCCGAGGCGCTGCGGTTCGAGGAGGGGGCGTCGGACCTGCTGGTGGTGAACCTGCGGGAGCAGTCGTTGGCCGGGGCCCGTCAGCAGCAGGCGATGCTGCGCGCGGAGGTGCTCGCGCTGCGGGCGGGGTGGAGGGCGCTGGTGGGGCCGGACCCGGGGTAGGGCAGCGCCGCGACGATGTCCGGGGCCTGGGTGGCGCGGGGGATCCCGTGGCCCGAGCGCGCGACCGCGACCGCGACCGACCGCGAGGCCCGACTACGCCCCGTACAGCGTGATCGTGATGCCGCCGTCCACGCCCACCCGGCAGTCGGCGCCGGACGTGGTCGCGCCCAAGCAGGCGCAGGTGTAGTCGGCGACGCAGGCCGGGGGCGTGGCTTCGCAGCCGTAGGTGGGATCCGACGCCATGCCCGGCACGAACACGTCGCAGTACTCCCCGGGCAGCGCGCAGTACAGGCCCTCGCCGCAGGCGAAGGAGGCCGCAGCGCTGTCGTCGTCGTCGGCCGCGTCGTCGTCGTCGGCCGCGTCGTCGTCGTCGGCTGCG
>CALCXL010000260.1 GCA_937907595.1 uncultured Pseudomonadota bacterium | reverse complement strand
CTGGCCCCGAAGGTCAGCTGCCGCCGGGTGCCCAGGGGCATGGCGACCTCGTGGATCTGCGAGACCTCGGCCAGGCGGGTGGTGACCAGCACCGTCTTCGCCTCCGCGTCGAAGTCGCGGAAGCTGGCCCAGCGCACGTTGAGGTACTGGTTGAGGCGCTCGCGCAGGGCCTCGGGGACCTCCGGCGCGCCCTCGATGCGCAGGGTGCCGTCGTCCAC
This sequence comes from uncultured Pseudomonadota bacterium, assembly GCA_937907595.1. GTDB lineage: Bacteria > Myxococcota_A > UBA796 > UBA9615 > UBA9615 > CALCXL01. The sequence goes on along the minus strand of CALCXL010000260.1, from coordinate 2,331 downwards.
CACCCGGTAGGCGGGCTCCACCGCCGCGGCCTCGGGGCTCTGCCCCCCGGTGCTGAAGGGCATGGGCTCCACCGGCTCCTGGGCGGCGGCGACGGACAAGAACAAGGCGAGAAGCAGCTTCATGGGGGGACTGTAGGAGACTGGCCGCCAACGCGCTCGGCCCGGTGCGCTCGGCGGATCGCCTGCTATAGGGGCCGGGCGTCGGCGACCCCCCCCGGCGCCAGGAAACGCTCCCATGCCCGCGATCGCCCCCTCCGCGCTGCTCCGACTCCTCCTCCTGCTCGCCCTGGTGGCCGTGGTGGGCTGCTCCACTCCCCGGCGAGGCGGCAGCGGAGGCGGCGGTGACGACGACGACGACTCGGCCGCGAGCGGGGACGACGACGACCTCTTCAACGACGACGACGATGCCTCCGACGACGACGACGCCTCCGACGACGACGACTCCTCCTCCGACGACGATGACACCTCCTCCGACGACGACGACGCGTCCGACGACGACGACGCCTCCGACGACGACGACGCGGTCGACGACGACGACACCGCGCCCGACGACGACGATGCGGTCGACGACGACGACACCGCGCCCCAGGACTGGGACAACGACGGCTACGACATCGACCAGGACTGCGACGACTACAACGCCGACGTCCACCCCGGCGCCGTCGAGCAGTGCGACGGCGAGGACAACGACTGCGACGGCTCGGTGCCGAGCAACGAGAACGACTACGACGGCGACGGGGTCATGACCTGCGAGGGTGACTGCGACGACTACGACGAGGACAGCTACCCCGGCGGCTTCGAGATCTGCGGCGACTTCATCGACCAGGACTGCAGCGGCGCCGACCTGCCCTGCACCAGCGCCTCCTGCCCCGCGTCCACGGACGTGGAGTACCTGGGCACCTGCTACTACCTGGACGGCAGCAACAGCAGCTGCGTGTCGGGGTACACCCTGGCGCCCCAGAGCGTGCTGGCCTGGATCGCCGAGGACTTCGTGGGCAAGACCTACCGGACCACGGAGTCGGACAACTGCTGCATCGCGCACGCTGACGAGGCCGCCGAAGGCCAGGACTGGGGCATGTCCCTGGACTGCAACTCCCCCGGCCCCTTCACCGAGGGTCCCATCGGCGGCGGTTCGAACTGCATCAACTCAACGAACGGCTACCCGGCCCAGCTCACGCTCTGCATGTCGCTGTGATCCCTGGGGCGCTGAAGGGCTGAGCCTACGGGGAGCGCTCGCTGCGGTAGGCTGGTCCGGTCTCCAGACTGTGGGCCGCGCCTCGGCTCGCAGGGTGCGTCGTCGTCGCTCCCACGGCACTCCAGCGCCTCCACCGCCACCTGGGCCTGCCCGGCATGCACTCCTTTCTTCACGTCGTCAGCGGCGACGGCCCGCACCTCCTACCCCTCGCGACGGTCGTGGAAGTGTTGCCCATGGTCACCCTGGACCGCGGCACCGAGGCGGGCGGACCGCGCTACTGCGGCCTGCTCCAGTACCGCGGAGCGGTCGTCCCCGCCTTCGCGCTGAGCGAACACGACCTGGATCCCCAGAGCCATCCGGAGTGGATGATCACGGTCGTGCGGAGCGGGGAGGTCACCACGGCCTGGGTCGTGCGCGACGTGGCGGGGGTGCTGGACGTGCCCCCCGAGCAGCTCGTCCAGCCGGTGGTGGGTGGGGACGGCGGGCTGTGCGTGGTCGAGGTGGACGGAGCCCTGGTGCGCGTGGTCGGGGAGCGGGCGTGAGCGCGGGTGGCGGCCACACCCCCCGGCTGGAGGCGCTCCTGCGCGCGCGGGGGGTGGAGACCATGGAGGCCCTCGTCGCGGCCCGCCTCGGCTTCGAGCGGCCCCGCCTGGACGACTACCTGGTCAAGAGCCTGCTGAGGACGCTGCCCGCGGACGCGCCCGACGAGCGGGTGGAGGCCGTGCTCGTGGAGGCGGCCGTCGTCGGCGAGACCTTCTTCCTGCGCCACGCCGGCCAGCTCCAGTGGCTGAAGAGCGGTTGGCTCGGTGCCGCTGCGGCCGGTGCCGCGGGGCGTCCCCTGCAGATCCTGTTCGCCGGCTGCTCCACGGGGGAGGAGGTCTGGTCGTTCTTTGGCTCCCTGGGCCCGGCGATCCGAGCCGCCCACCCCGCCGGCTTCCGGGTGCTCGCCGTGGACGTCAGCGCCCGCGCCCTGGCGGTCGCTCGCGCCCGTCGGTACCGGACCTGGTCGCTGCGGGGGGTGGACCTGCAGGCCAACCCGTGGCTCCGGCCCACCCCGGACGGCGCAGTGGAGATCCCCCACGATTGAGCCCTGGGTAAAAACCCGGCGCGGCGACGGATTCCAACTGGACCCCGGG
>CALCXL010000259.1 GCA_937907595.1 uncultured Pseudomonadota bacterium | reverse complement strand
GGAGGGCGTGGGTGTGAGCGTGGGGGTCGGCGCCGGGTCCTGGGGGGGCAGGGGCTGGAGAGGTGGGGATTCACCACACGCAGCCACGAAGAGGACGGTGGCGGCCGCGGCGAGCCACCCTCGGACTCGGGGACGCAGAGATGCGGTCCGTCTTCGTCGGAGAGGGGTCACGGCGGCTCCGGCGGGGCGGCGGCCCCCAGGGTGGGCGCTCGGAGGGGATTGTCGGAGGCGCCCGGCCACGGCACCCGCTCCCGCCCCCAATAGTCGTACTTGGGCCACCCCTCGGCGTCGGCGTACATGTCGGGAGGAAGCCCCAGAGACAGGCCGGCCGTGGGACGGAGGTACCCGTAGTAGAACCCCCATCGCCGCATGACGCCGCCTCCCTGGAACATCCCCGCCGGAAGCGAGGCGCCGACCGCGTCGCTTTGACCGCTCGGCACATAGTAGACAGCCGGCAACAGCGCGGGGGAGCTGAAGATCGGGAAGCCGGGATCGTTGCCGAGCTGGTAGAGATCGGCCCAGGTGAGTGACCCATCGACAAAGCCCTTGTTGAACCAGGGGGTCCCAGCGTGCTGGTGATCGCCCAGTTGGACGAAGCGGTCCTCAACATGGCCGGCTGCGTCCCGGAAGAAGACCCGTTGACCGAATGCCGCCTGATCCGGGCTCCCAGTGGGAACTGGCAGCTGGCTCGACTCGAAGTAGAAGCCGTGGAACAGGTTCCGGCCAATCAGGATGACCGCCGGTGCCGACGCCGACGTGCTCTCGGGGTCGATTTCAAAATAGTATTCGGGGAAGAGCTGCCCATCCCACAGCTCCACTCCTCCGTGGAGCAGGTATGGACCAGTTTGGTCGGAGGAGCTGACCGCCCGCACCGACGGGTCACCGATCAGGATGGAGTTGCTCAGCAGGAAGCGCGGGGCGAGGACACCAAAGAGGTACGGAGGGTAGCCCGGCACAGGCGCCCAGTCGGCGGGGCCACCTGCGATCAGCACGGCGCGGAGCTGGTTCTCGACGAACGTGCAGTGGTCAACCCGGCTGAGCCCGCCGACGCCGAGGGAGGCACCCTTCAATACTGGAGAAGGGCTCGAAGTGCCCGGATCGATGCTCAATCCGGTGTCCAGGAAGTGGAATACGCAGTTGCTGACCGCCAGCATGGGCAGGACGGCCGACACCGGCGGGCTCGTGGAATCCCAGATCATCATGGGCCGCCACGACGCGCGCAGGCCCACGGCCCCGTCGTTCGCGTCGTCCACGTCGTGGCCGAGTTCGTAGCTGGTGCTGGGGGGCAGCCGCCGGGCGCCCGCCCGGAACTCGCAGCGGTCGTAGAGGTAGCGCGCCGTGCTGTAGGGCTCCAACGGTTCGCCCCCCGGGCCTGCCGCTGCGCCGAAGAAGACGAACTGCGCGTCCAGGACGACGCCGATGCGGTTGTCCACAAAGGAACAGTCGCGGACCCGGTGCTCCACGTCGAACCCCTCGGCTGCGACCCGCTCGTCCTTGAACTGGCGCAAGCCGATGTCGTTGTTCCGGAAATAGCAGTCGAGGATGGCCGCGTTCTGGGCCCAGGCGAGGGACACCCCGGCTGCGGAACACCCCTCGATCGCGGTCCGCTCCATGCGCAGCCAAGCATCGTTGACGAGCTCCACGGCCATCGAGCAACGCGACATGCGACAGCAGACCAGGGTCAGCTCGCTCCGAGCGAAGCGCTGGATCACGTCCGGGCCGACGAGGTTGTACTCGCGTAGCCCATCGGCCCGATTGCTCACGAACACCCCGCGCGCGGGCGGTTGGGAGAGCAGGTCCGGGTCGAAGCTCGTGGTCGCCGTGCAGTGATCCAGGCGCAGGCGGCAGTTGCCCAGGAGAACGAAACCCCAGCGGTATCCAGGAGCGCCCACGCCGTCTTCGTCCACAGCAGGCCGGGCTTGCCGGAACTCAAAGTCGAAGTTCTGGAACATCAGCACGGGACGTCCGGTGAGCGCGCCCGCGGGGCCACGCAGGATCATCCAGGGGCTCTCCTGCTGCGACGATGGGGCCGCGTCTTCCCGGACGAGCAGCCGAGTGCGCCCCGTCTGCGCGCCCGCTCCGATGACCCCGATGGCCAGTCCGCTCGGCAGCTCACGCACCTGCGACAGGTTGGGCAAGGAGGCTTCCGCCCAAGCATCCGCCTCGACAAGGACCGTCCACGCAGGATCCAGGGTTGCACCCGTGGAGACGATCCAGTCCAACGCCGAGCGGATCGTGGACCGCTGGGAGGGCACGCGGAGGACCGCTACCACTGCGGTCCTCCAGCCACGAAGCGCATTCGCCTGCTCCGGAGGAACAGCTCCTCGGCGTGCTCGCAGCGGACGGTGACCTTGTAGTACCGAACTCCGTGGTGCAGCCGCTCCTCCACGACAACAAGGCCCTCGCGCGCTGCCGCCTGCGCCTTGCGATCGGCTTCCAAGCGTGACTGCGGCCGCAGCCACGGCAGCACCCGAAGGACCGCTGCGCGAGGATCCAGAGGAACTTCGACCTCCGCCCGCGGCCCCAGGCAGCGAGGAGGCCAGCGTCCGGTGAGCGGATCGAGTGAGGAAGGCACCCCTACCTCCCAGTCGCAGCGGTCCGGCGGTTGACCTCGGCCCTGAGCCCTCCTACACGCGAGGCAAGGGGAGTCGTCGGCGGCATCAGAACGGCTTCGACACGAACCACACGGACAGCGTGATCTCCTTCGCGGACGCCTCCAGCGCCTTGACCTTCAGGAACAAGGCCAGTTTCGCCATCCCGTTGAGGTCCAGCTGCTCGCTGCTGGAGCTGATGTACATCCCGGTGGACCGGGCCGTGCTGTCATCGCCCCACAGCGCCGTCGCGTTGGGCACCCAGCCGGCCTTGCCGTCGGGCGAACTCATGGAGCCGACCTCCAGCGCCGTGTTGGAGTCGATCGAGTCGATGTAGACGTAGACTGAGCCCGTCTTGCCCCCGATCACATCCAGGGTGATCGGGAGGCGGAAAGTGGCCGCCGTCGACGCATCGACGGCGACCTCGTAGTCGAGGACAACGGGGGTGACCTGCATGCTGGCTCCTGGAGGGATCGCGGCCAGCGGTGGAACCGCGTCCGCGATCGGTTGCACCCTTGGAGGACCGCCGTCCTGGCGCCGCATCCCCCACCCTGCCCTGGGAAACGCCCAGGCGACCTTCACGCTCCCCCCCCCCACTTGCTCTTTGTCAAGAGGAATCTTGAAAAACCGGATGCACCGAAAGCACCGCCGCCCCCGCGGTGCACGTCCTGGTCCTGCCCGCGCGAGACGAGCCCGTGGCGGTCGACGGCGAAGTCCGGGTGGAGCGTCGCCTGACGCTGTGCGCCACGGTCGACCACCGCTTCCTGGACGGCTTCGAGGGAGGGGTCCTGGCCCGGCTGCTGCGGGAGCTGCTGGCGGATCCGTCGTCGATGGACTGAAGGCGGCCGGCCACGGGGGCCCCCGCTCCGCCGCGGGTTCAGGGTGCAGCCTCGCTCGCGGGTGCTGCGGGGTCAGCCGAACGCCAACTTTGGTGTGGCGACGTCGCGTTCCAGGGTTAGGATCGGATCATGGAACCGCGTGCTGGACGGATCGAAAACGGTGCCATCGTGCTCGACGACGACTCAGGGCTCGTCGAGGGCGCGCCGGTCACCGTCCTGATCGGCGAGTCCCTCCTGCCGGTGCGAGCCTCCCGAGAGGAGCTCGAACTCGTCTCCCGCGGCCGAGCGGCGGCTGCCGCTGGCGAACTCATCGATGCCCGTGACTTCCTGAGAGCCCTCCGCGGCCGGGGTTGAGAAGCACCACCGTCCAGATCGCCGCACCAGCAGCGGCGCAGATCGAGCGGGCCCGGAGCTGGTGAATCGAGAACCGCACCAAGGCCCCAGGCGCTTTCGATGACGACCTCGCTGAGCTGATCTCCTGGCTGGAGCTGCATCCCGAGCTCGTCGGGCGACCGCTCGAGCAAGAGGCCGATGTACGACGGGTGTACCTCAACCGGATCCGCTACTACGCCTACTTCGAGCTCACGGACGACCGCCGCGTGGTGCTCTTGGCCATCTGGCACGGCCGTCGCTCCGGGAAGCCCCCGCTCTGAGGCGAACAGACACTGGAGCACAGTCCGAGGGCAACCCCCGCAGCGACGCCTCCCAGGATCACCCCCCAAACAGCCCCGGCGTCATCTCCAACACGTCGATGTCCCGCGCCACCCACGAGTCGCCGTCGGCCGCCCAGGCCACCTGGACGCGGACCCGGTAGATCGCCATCTGATCCCCCCAGGAGAAGCGCAGGACGGTGGTGGCGAGGCTGGTGGCGACGTGGGGCTGGGCCTGGATCTCGATCTGGCGGGTGGCCACCACGACCCGGTCGACCTGCTCCCAGAAGTCGGCCAGGGCGACCATCGCGTCGGCGACGTCCCCTTTCCCCACGGGCCGGGCCCCGGAGTAGCGAAGCTCGGGGTGCAGGCGGGCGCGCATGCGGCCGGCGTCCTCCTCCTGCAGGGCGGTGACGAGCTCGGTCCAGGCGGCCTCCACCCGCTCCTCGTCGGTGACGTGCCAACGCTCGATGGCCAGCCCCAGGACGATGATCAGGACGGTCGCCAGGACCCCGCGCACCAACAGCTTCTGCATCGACCGCTCCTCTCCGCCAGCCTAACGGAGCGCCAGCAGCGGGGGCGCGTTCCGCGATAGGCTGCGGCCATGCGCATCCTCTACGGCGTCGTCGGCGAAGGCATGGGGCACGCGATCCGCTCGCGCGTCGTGATCGAACACCTGCTGGACCAGGGGCACGCCGTGCGCGTGGTGGTCAGCGGCAAGGCCCACGGCTTCCTGTCGGACCGGCTGGAGGGCCGCGGGGACCTGAGCGTGGAGGAGATCCAGGGCTTCTCCCTGGCCTTCGACGGCGGGGAGATCGACCTGCTGGAGACCGTGCTCACCAACCTGGAGCTGGCCCCGCGGCGCCTGCGCAAGAACCTGGAGGTCTACCGCAAGGTGGCCGAGGACGGCTTCAGCCCCGAGCTCGTGATCAGCGACTTTGAGAGCTGGGCCTACCTCTACGCCCGCAACCACCGCGTGCCCGTCGTCAGCATCGACAACATGCACGTCATCGACCGCTGCAAGCACGACGAGGCCATCACCCGCCGCAGCCTGGACTTCCAGGTCGCGAAGGCCGCCGTCAAGGTCAAGGTGCCCGGCGCCTACCACTACCTGGTCACCAGCTTCTTCTACCCCGAGGTCCGCAAGCCGCGGACGACCCTCGTCCCGCCGATCCTCCGCCCGGAGATCCTGGCCGCGAAGCGCGAGCCCGGGGAGCACATCGTCGTCTACCAGACCGGCTCGGCGGCGGCCGCCCTGCTGCCCGTCCTGGCCAAGCTGCCCGGCACCTTCCGGGTCTACGGCGCGGCCCAGGAGGGCCAGCAGGGCAACGTCACCCTCTGCGCCTTCTCCGAGGCCGGCTTCATCGACGACCTGCGCACCGCGCGCGCCCTCATCGCCACCGCCGGCTTCTCCCTCATGGGCGAGGCCGTGCACCTGGGCGTGCCCATGCTGACAGTGCCCCTCGAAGGGCAGTTCGAGCAGGAGCTGAACGCCCGCTATCTGGCGCGGTTGGGCTACGGGAGCTGGACGCCGTCGCTGGACGCCGACGGCCTGGAGCGCTTCCTGGGGCGAATCGACGACCACCAGCAGGCCCTGGACTCCTACGAGCGCGCCGGCAACGAGATCACCCTGGCCTGCGTGGACGAGCTGGTCCGCTGCGTGGACCTGGACGAGCCCCGCCCCGAGCGCCTGGAGACCCGCGCCCGGGGGAGCTGGTAGGGGCCGGCCCGCAGTCGCCCCGGACCCGTCAGCCTGCGAAAGGCAGCGGCGGCATCACGAAGTCCGCGGTCTTCTTCGACCGCTTCCCCTTGCGCTCGCTGGGGTCGACGGTGCGGGACAGGTCGACGGCGAAGCTGAGGGCGACGATGAAGTTGAAGTCGCCCTGGCGGATGGGGTGGTGGGTGCGGCCGCCCACAGCCAGGATCGGCATGAAGTCGCGGATGCGCGGCCCCACCTTCTCGAAGTTGATCATCATCACGCCGCGCACGGCGTTGGAGATCTTGTTCCCGCCCAGGTTCATGATCAGCTGATCGTTGACGCCCAGCCGCACCCGCACGTTCACGTGGGGCCGCAGCTCCGCCAGCACGATGGCCGTGTTGTCCACGAACCAGTCGTTGCGCGCCGCCGGCAGGTCGTTGCGGTTGTGAAAGTAGAAGGGCTGATCGCCGATGCTGAAGTGCTCGAAGCGCACGGAGTCGACGACGATGAGGCGGATCGGGCCGATGGGCACCGCCAGCTGCAGGTTGGCCCCGAAGCGCACGTACCAGCCCAGGGCCGTGCCGCCGTCCTCCGCGGGCAGCGCCGCCTTGCTGAAGTCGGAGTCGTAGCTGGCGATGGGGTAGTAGCCGGCCGAGGAGACGTTGATGGGCCAGTAGAAGATCGGCGCCCCCTCCACCATGAACGACAGGATCGACAGCGGCGCGAAGGTCATGTAGGCGCCCGGCATCGCGTAGATCGGCGTCGCGTGCAGCAAGAAGCCGGCCTCGAAGGCGCTGAGGTCGAAGAGGATCCCCTTGTCCTTCCACAGCGGGACGCAGGCGCCCACGCTCAGCCGCTCCTCCAGCCCCCACTCGCCGTACTTGATGCCGAACAGCGAGCGCATCACCGCCGCGGGCTGGGGCTGGCCCAGGCAGTTCCTGCCCGTGATCTTGCGGGGCGCCTTGGGGGCGGGCGCCTCCTCGACCTCCACCGACGGCTCCGCGTCGCCCTCCGCGGCGCCCACGGGGGCGGCGAAGAGCAGGGTGAGCAGGGCGGCGAGCAGGGGGCGGAAGTTCGGCAAGCCGGCATGGTAGTGCCAACCAGCACCCGCTGTCCGGCTGGCTCCTACGCCGCCGCGCTCAGGATGATCGACACCTCGAAGCCGCCCTGGGGGTGGTTCCGGGCCTTCACCCGCCCGCCCATCTGCTGCACCAGCCCCTGCACCAGCGCCAGGCCGATGCCCGTGCCCTTCGTGCGCCGCGTCAGCTCGCGCTCGCCGCGGAAGAAGGGCTGGAACACCCGCGCCACCTGCACCGCCGGCACCCCGGGCCCGCGGTCGCGCACCCGCAGCATCAGCTCGTCGCCCACGCGCTCGCAGGTCAGCGTCACCACCTTCTGGTCGGAGCCCTGGGCGAACTTCAGGGCGTTGTCCACCAGGTTGATCAGCACCTGCTGCAGGGCGTCGCGGTCGAAGGAGGCCGACGGCAGGCCCGGCTCCACGTCCAGCTCCAGCTCGAAGCCCATGTTCCGGGCGTGGGGTCGAAGGGTGCGGGCCACGTCCTCCAGCACCGGCCCGATGGCGCCCAAGGTGGGGTGCACCGACCGCGTGCCCTTCTCCAGGCGCGACAGCTCGAGCACGTTGTCGATGAGCCGCGACAGCCGCTCGGACTCGGCGGTGATGGTGACGTAGTACTCCTGCCGCTTCTCTTCCGAGGGGACCATGCCCTCGCGCAGGATCTCGCCGTACATGCGGATCGCCGTCAGGGGCGTCTTGAGCTCGTGGCTGACCGCGGCGACGAAGTTGTTGCGGCGCTCGGCGAACTGCACCACCACCGACACCATGCGGTGCAGGGCGCCGAAGCCCACCAGGCCGACGACCCCCAGCAGCAGGGAGAGCAGCAGCACCCAGCTCTGCGGGTCCCGGCCCTCCTGGGGCAGCTTGCTGAGGGTCGCGGTGGCGGCCAGGGCCGTGAAGGGCGCCGCGAACTGGTGGCCGAAGCGGAAGGAGCCGGGGGACGGGGGCTCGGCCGGACCGTGGGACGAGGGCACGCCCCAGCGCAGGTCCACGAAGCCCGCCAGCTCCTCGTCCAGCACCTGGCCCTGCAGCTGCTCGATGAGGTCGGCCACCCGCAACACCAGGCCCTGCCGCCAGGTCATGCCGCCCACCCGCACCGAGCGGTGCAGCACCAGGTGCTCGCCGTCCACGCGCAGGCCGCGCAGGGGGGAGATTCGCACGTCGACCAGGTCCGAGGTCGGCCCCGCCCCCTCCAGCTCCCCGGCCAGGGAGACGGCAGCGGCGCTGTCCTTGAGGGCCTGCCGGTCGGCGCGGCTCGTCTCCATCGACGCCTCGGCGTTGCGCGAGGGGGGCGGCGCGATCGTCGGCTCGGGCTGCATCTCCCGGGCGGCCTCGGACGCGACGGCCACCTCCTGGGCGACCTCCTCCTGCTCCAGCGCCTCCTGGGCGGGCGGAGCCTCCAGCGGCGTCGGGTCGGCGTCCGGCTCCTCGGCGTCCGCGAGCTCCCCGCTGCGCTCGGTCTCCCCAGCCTGGGCGAGCTCGTCGGACTCTGGCTCGAAGCCCTGGGCCTCATCGCGCGCCGTCGCGTCCCCGACCGACAGACTGGGGGCGGGGAACGGCAGGCCGGCCGTGCGCCGATCGTCGGCGAAGGCGTCGGCGTTCGCGGCGTCGGCGCGTGGGTCGACGTCCTCGTCGGGCCAGATCTCGGCTGCGTTCGCGTCGGCGTCGTCGACGGCCGCGGCCACCGAGGCGGTCGCGCCTCCTTCGTCCGCCTCCTCCTTCGCCTCCCCCAGGACCTCCGCCTGCAGCGGCTCCGCCTCGGGCGCCGTCGCGCTCTGGGACGCAGGGGCCCGGCGACGCAGCGCCGGGAGGCCCCAGGATCGCTCGCGGTTCGCCCGGGGCCCCGAGCTGCTCTGCTGCCGCGACGGCATCGAGTCCACCGCCTGGCCCAGGCTCTGGGGCGGCTCCACCTCCGGCAGGTCGGCGTCGGCCACCGCGTCGGGCTCCTCGGGCCGCTGGAAGTAGGCGTTGTCCGTGGAGACGGGCTCGCTCTTGGTGGAGCGGGCGGCGCGCTTGGAGGCGCCGCGGTTGAAGGTGTCCAGCACCTCCTTCTGGTTGCGGGCCTCCGGCGTGGGCTCCGGCGCGGCCTTGCTCTTGGACAGGTTGCGCTTGCGGGCCTTGAGGTCGTCCTCCTTGCGCTCCTTCTTGCGGCGGGTGCTCGCGGGCGCCGGGTCCGGCTCGCGCCGCGACGCCGTGGTGACCTGGGGCTCGGCGCTGACGATGCCCTCCTCCACCAGGCTCTCCCAGCGCGCCGCCATCTGCTCCCGCAGGCCCGACGTCAGCTCCGCCAGCTGCTGCTCCTCGGACTGCAGGTCCGGGGTCTCCTCCCAGCCGTAGTCCCGCTGCGCGCGGGCGGTGTCCAGGGGGCGACGAGGCGAGTTGAGGGTGCCGTCGGGCTCCAGCTGGAAGTAGCCGACGATGTAGTCCGGCCCGGCCGGCCGGCTCAGGGGCGAGCGGGTCAGGGCCTCCCGCCGGCCGCCCTCGGGCGCGTAGAAGTACCGGTACTCCAGGAACGAGCGGGCCTCCTCGGCCTCGATCAGGTCGGACAGCTCCTCCTCCATGGCGTCGAACATGCGATCGGCCACGATCTGGTGCCGCATGGACTCGCCGTCGTGAATGCTGTCCAGGGACCGCTCCACCAAGAGCCCCACGCCCAGCACCAGCAGGGCGGTCAGGGTCAGCAGCAGGAGGCGGATGCGTCGAATGGATCCCTCGGAGGCTCAGGCGCGCACGCGGTAGCCGGCGCCGCGCACCGTCTCGATCATCGAGGGGCTGACCGGCTTGAGCTTGCGGCGCAGCTTGGCGATGTGCATGTCCACGCAGCGGGTCTCCAGGGCGTCCGGGCGGGTGTAGCCCCAGACCTCCCGCAGCAGGTCGGCGCGGCTGACCACGCGGCCCTCCTCGCGCACCAGCACCGTCAGCACCTCCACGTCCCTGGGGCTGAGCTCCACCTGCGCCTCACCGCGGCTGGCGGTCAGGCGGCCGGCGTCGATCTGCACCGCGCCCACGGCGAAGGCCTCCTGCTTCGTCTCCGCCGCCCGCCGCACCAGGGCCTGCACGCGGGCCATGAGCTGGGCCAGGGAGAAGGGCTTGCTGACGTAGTCGTCGGCGCCCGAGGAGAAGCCCTCCAGCACCGATCCCTCGTCGCCGCGCGCGGTCAACATCATGATCGCCTGCTTCGGGTGCGCGGCCCGAGCCTGCCGGCAGATGCTGAAGCCGTCGACGCCGGGCAGCATGACGTCCAGCAGCAGCAGGTCGAAGCCGCCCTTCAGGGCCTCCTGCAGGCCCTCGCTGCCGTCGGCGATGCCCACGGGATCGAAGCCCTTGAAGGCCAGCACGTCGCAGATGCCGACGCGGATGGAGTCCTCGTCCTCGACGACCAGGATGCGGGGTTTGGCGCTCATTCATCGGCTCCCAGGGCCCGCGAGAGGCCCGACTCTACTGTGCGCCCGGATGCCGAAGACCGCGTAAACGCTTTGTAAACCGGGGGCGCCTCCGTTTTACCCAAGCGTTGCCCGACCGGGACAGCTCCCGACCCAGACTGGTTCCGAGTTCGAGACGCCATGTTCGCATCCCCCTTGCGAGCCCGTCCCCCCGGAGGTTCCCCCATGTCCCAGCCCCGCCTTGTCTCCCTGCCCATCGACTGGAGCCTGCTCGCCTTGACGGCGGCCCTGATGACCGTCCTGCAGCTGCTGCCCGCCGGCAACTCGGCGATGGCCACCGGCGCGGTCGTCACCGGCGGCTCCAACAGCGGCCGCGTGCACGTCACCACCCGCCTGGACCGCCAGCGCATCCTCCGGGACGGCGACGGCACCGTGCGCATGGAGATCACGCTGCGCGCCGACGACGTCGCCCGCTCCATCGCCCGGGTGCCCACCGACGTCGTGGTGGTGCTGGACAAGTCCGGCTCCATGGCCGGCAGCAAGATCGACTACGCGAAGTCGGCCACCCGCGCCCTGGTGGACCTGCTGGGCCCCGACGACCGCTTCGCCCTGGTCACCTACGACGACCACGCCCAGTGGGCCGCCAGCTCGGCCTTCGCAAACCCCGGCACCCGCGCCGCCTGGCGCCGCGCCATCGACGCCGTGGGCGCCCGCGGCTCCACCAACATGTCCGAGGGCCTGGACGCCGCGCTCATGGAGCTGGACGGAATCGCCGCCAACGGCCGGGCCGCGCGCATCATCCTCATCTCCGACGGCCTGCCCAACCGCGGCGACGCCACCGTCGACGGCCTGGTCCGCCGCGCCCGCAAGGCCGCCGGCCGCGAGTTCGTGCTGACGTCGGTGGGCGTGGGCGACGACTTCAACGAGAGCCTCATGGCCTCCCTCGCCGACGCCGGCACCGGCAACTACTACTACCTGCAGAACGGGGTCTCCCTGGCCGAGGTCTTCGCCGACGAGTTCGCCTCCGCCGGCCGCACCGTCGCCTCGGGCCTGCAGATCAAGCTGCAGCTCGGCCCCGGCGTCACCCTCATCGACGCCGCCGGCTACCCCATCCACAACGAGGGGCGCCAGGCCGCCTTCACCGTCGGCCCCATGCTGGGCGGGCAGGAGCGCAGCTTCTGGGTCACCTTCCAGGCCGACACCGCCCAGCAGGGCGCCCTCAACCTGGGCGAGCTGGAGGCGGACTGGACCGAGGACGGCGCCCGCCGCTCCCAGCGCGTCGGCGACGCCCACAAGGTGGAGCTGGTGGGTGAGCGCAAGGCCTACCTGGAGGGCCTGGACAAGGACGCGTGGGCCAGCTCGGTGGTGGTCGAGGAGTACAACAGCCTGCGCCAGACCGTCGCCCGCGCCGTGCAGGACGGCCGCCGCGACCAGGCCGACGACGCCATCCGCACCTACAAGGCCAAGGTCAGCGCCGACAACGCCTACGTGCAGAGCGCGACGGTGGAAAGCAACCTGGCCGAGGTCGAAGAACTGGCCGGCGAGGTCGACGCGGCCTTCAGCGGCGCGGCCCCGGAGCAGGAGCGCAAGCGGAACTCGCTGAGCAAGGAGGAGTCGGCCGGCGCCTGGAAGGCCCGCCGCAAGTAGCCGCCACCGATCGAGCCTGCACACCGCCCCCCCGGGAACCGCTCCCGGGGGGGCGGCGGCGTTGGGGCGGCGCGAAGGCGGTCGGTCCGCTGCTAGGCTCCGGCCATGAAGCCCACCGGGATCGCTGTCGTCGGAACGGGCTACTGGGGCCCCGCCATCGTTCGCAACCTGGCCGCGTTGGCCGACGCCGACCTGAGGATGCTGGTCGACCGCGACCCGG
>CALCXL010000258.1 GCA_937907595.1 uncultured Pseudomonadota bacterium | reverse complement strand
GGCCGCCTCCCGGCGACTCAGCGCGCGAAGAGCCGCGCCGGGTCGGCGAAGGACTTGAACTCCAGGGCGTTGCCCGAGGGGTCGCGCAGGAACATCGTCGCCTGCTCTCCCACCTGCCCCGCGAAGCGGATCCGGGGCTCGATCACGAACTCCACCGCGCCGCGCAGCCGCTCCGCCAGGGCCTGCCACTCCGCCCAGGGCAGGACGACGCCGAAGTGGGGGATGGGCACCGCGTCGCCGTCCACGGGGTTGGCGCCGCCGTCGCCGCCAGTCGGCAGGAGGTGCACCGTGAGCTGGTGGCCGAAGAGATCGAAGTCGATCCAACGCGCGTCCTCCCGCCCCACGCCGCAGCCGAGCAGGTCGACGTAGAAGCGGCGGGCGGCGGCCAGATCGTGCACGGCGATGGCCAGGTGGAATGGAGCAGGCATGCGTTTCAGCCCAGGAGGCTAGCCCCACCGGGAACCCCTCGTCAGCAGGCTTGTCGCAGCCCGGGGTAGAAAGTTGAAACCCGGGCGCGCGCCGCGGGTAGTACCGGGTGAAGCGTCGCGGCGAAGCGCCGGCGATGGGGGATCGATGGTCGAAGAGGCATGCCAACACCAGCAGAGCGACGACGTGGTCATCCACGTCGAGGATCGCCTGCTGCTCCAGCGCCACCTGCGCGGGGACGAGCGGGCCTTCGACCTGCTGCTGGAGCGGCTCGGTCGACCGGTCTGGGCGCTGATCTGCCGGTCGGGGGTGCGCGGGCCGAACCGGGAGGACGTGTACCAGGAGGTCTTCGTGAAGGTGCACCGCGCCGCCGACACCTTCCAGCCCGACCGCCCCCTGCGGCCCTGGGTCTTCGCCATCGCCATCAACACCGTGCGCAACTTCCACCGCAACAAGCAGGTTCGGCAGCTGCTCCACCTGGGCGACGTGCCCGAGCGCGCCGGACGCGGCCCCTCGTCCCAGCAGGTCCTGGAGGCGAACGAGTCGGCCTCCTGGCTGGACGAGCGCATCGACGCCCTGCCCGACGCCCAGCGGGAGGTCCTGCTGCTCTGCTCGGTGGAGGGCCTGCCCATGAAGGAGGCCAGCGCCCTGCTCGACCTCCCCGTGAACACCATCAAGACCCACCTGCGCCGCGCGCGCCTCACCCTGGCCGCGGACCTGCAACGTCGCCAGCGGGCCGAAGACCGGGAGGCGGGGGCATGAGCGATGTCTGCACTCGGGCCCAGGAGGCCCTTGCCGAAGGCGGAGTGGCCGCCCTGGGGCTCGCCCAGCGGGAGCATGTGGTGGACTGCGCCGCCTGCAGCGACCTGCTGCTGGCCCTCAACGCGCTGGACACCGACCTGGGGGAGTGGGAGGCGCCGCCCCTGCCCGCGGGCCTCAACGAGCGCGTGGCCGCCGCGGTGGCCGCCGAGCCCCTGGACGAGCTGGAGTTGGAGATGGAGCCCGCCGAAGAGGCTCCGGCGCGTGGCTTCTTCGCCCGGCGCAGGGCAGCGAAGCCCTCCGATGATCCCTCGAACGCGACGCCACCTCCCCTCCGACGCTGGCCGATCAGCACCACGGTGGTCGCGGCCGCCGCGCTGCTGATGTTGGCGGCGGGCACGTTTGCGATGCAGTTCGGCGGCAAGGTCAAGGGCCTGTTCGAGACCGCGGACGCGGAGATCGACAGCGTCGACTCCAACCTGGGCGAAGGCTGGAGGCCCGGCCGATCCTCCCGCTCGCCCGCCGCCGCCGCGCCCGCCGAAGAGGCGCCCGTCGTGGCCGACGCGGGCGGCGGGGACGCCTTCGCGGGCCGCCTCAACCGCTCCAGCGACGAGTGGAAGGCCATGGACCCCGACGGCGACGGGATGCGCCGGCCGACGTCGGACCTGTCGGGCAAGAACTTCGGCGACGTCTTCCGGCCCCAGGTACGCCGGAAGATCCAGACGCGCCGCAACAAGAGCGACTCGATCACCATCACGACCCCCAGCCGGGGCAGCCGCCGGCGCGGGGAGGGCCGCGCCCCGGCCGCATCGCCGGCGCCGCCCCCGGAGGCCCCGCGCCAGGCGAAGAAGGAGCGGGGCGGGCTGACGTTCTCCCTGGACGAGGGGCCCTCCCCCGAGCCCTCCGTCGTCGAGGAACAGGAGGAGGAAGCGATCTTCGAGCCTGAGCCCGTCCCCATGGCCGAGCGGGTGGTGGCGAAGACCCCGCAGCGCAGCGCCCCCGCGGACAGCAGCCTGAGCCTGCGGACCATCGAGGGCGCCGACGAGCAGCTCCCCGCCACCCTGGAGGAGAAGCGGCGAGCGGTGCCCCTGGGCTACGCCGAAGACATCCCGGCGGACAAGGACCGGGACCGCTCCCGGCTGGGCAAGCAGGCCGCGGAGAAGGGCCTGCTGGCCCTGATCGGCACCACCGGCGACACGTCGAACAGCGCCCTGTCCGACCTGCTGGCCGACGCCGACGGGCTGGCCGCGGACGTGGGCGAGGCCCTGGCCCGCCAGGCCGGCGCCCCCATCGGGGGCCGGTACCCCGGCGCCGACGGCAAGCTGGACCTGGAGGCCCTGCGCTGGCTGGAGGAGGGCTCCGCCCTGGACGTGCCCACGGTGCCCGCCGCCGGCTACTGGTCCAACACCTACGTGCCCGGGGACCCCGCCCTGCGCCGCCTGGAGAGCCGGGTGCGCGGCCAGCGGGAGCATCGGCTCGCCCGGGGGCTGGAGGCGGACGCCCTGGACGCCGCCGCCCACCAGGTCCGCCAGCCCTTCGACGCCCCCACCGACGGCGCGCTGGGCGTCTACCTGCACGCCGACCGCCGCGGCATCACCGAGCCCACCCGCATGCGCATCCAGGTGGGCCTGCAGGGCACGGAGCGCCGGAGCGGCCGCCGACCGGCCATGAACGTGGGCGTGGTGTTGGACCTGCGGGGACAGGGCTCGGCCCGGGACGAAGGCGCCATGCGCGCCCTGGTGGAGGCGCTGGTGCAGGCCCGGGACCTGGGCGACACCTTCAGCCTCACTGTCGCAGGGCGCCCCGGCGGCGCGGTGGTCCCCGCCCAGCAGTTCCGCTACGGCCCGGTGCGCCTGGCCCTGGAGTCGCTGTTCGGCGGAACCCCCACCGAGGGCCCCACCCTGGGCCTGCAGGCCGCCATGCTGCAGGCCGTCGCCGCGGTCGGCGCCACCGACGACCCCAACCGCCCCCTGGGCAGCAGCGTGGTGCTGCTGGTGAGCCCCCGGGACCTGCTGGAGGACGCGCCGGCCCTGGAGGCCATCGCCCACCGGAGCGCCGTCGCCGGCATCCCCGTCAGCGTGGTCGGGGTGGGCGCCGACGCCGACCACGTCCGCCTGGAGGCCATCGCCCTGGCCGGGCAGGGCAACCGCCGCGTGCTCACCGACGCGTCGGACGCCGACTCGGTGGTGGACCGGGAGCTCAGCGCCGCCAGCCAGGTCGTGGCCCGCGCGGTGCGGCTGCGCATCCGTCTGGCGCCGGGGGTCAAGCTGGTCGACGTGCTCGGCAGCCACAACCTCGACGCGGCCCAGAGCCAACAGGTGCGTCAGGCCGAGCAGAGCATCGACCGCCGCCTGGCCCGCAACCTGGGCATCCAGGCCGATCGCGGGGACGACGAAGAGGGCATCCAGATCGTCATCCCCACCTGGTACGCAGGCGACGGCCACGCCGTGCTGCTGGACGTCATCGCGCCCGGACCCGGCCCCATCGCCGACGTCAGCGTCAAGTACAAGGACCTGGTCCGCCTCAACAACGGCGTCGCCCGAGCCTCCCTGCACCTGGGCCGGGACCCGCGGCCGCCGGGCCCCCTGGAGCTGAACGTCGTCAAGAACGAGGTCGCCCACGAGCTGAGCGTCCGCCTGGCCGAGGCCGCCGACCGCGCTGCCGGGGGACGCTCCGCCGACGGGGCCCAGGTGGTCCGGGACGCGCGCACCTGGCTGGGGTCGGTGCAGCGCGCCGTGCCCGCCCTGCGCGGCGACCGCGAGCTCCAGCGCGACCTCTCCCTCCTCACCGCCTACGCCCACGCCCTGGACGCTTCCAGCGGCGCCGACTCCAACCAGTACCTGCACGACTCGCTGCGCCTCGCCGCGCGCCGCAAGGTCCTGGCCCCCCTGGCCGAAGACTCCGAAGGAGCCCCGTGATGCGCACCCTGCTGGCCCTGCTCTCCCTCCTGCTCTGCCTGCCCGCCGCGGCGGAGGACATCAAGTCCAACGAGGTCCGCCTGGACCTGGACCGCTACGACCAGCTGGTCGGGTCCCAGGGGGGCGCGGCCGCGGGGGAGGACGCGGAGTGGGCCTGGGGGACGGCGACCGCCGCCGTCGTCGTCGAGTCCGGGCAGGGCGCGCCCACCGCCACCGTCACGGTCAGCGCGCGGGTGCGGGTCTTCGCGGCCAACACGTCGGTGCCGGTGCTGCCCGGCGGCGTGGCCCTGCGCCGGGTGACGGTGGACAACACGGACACGCGCCTGACCCCCTCGGGCGGCGGCTTCGTCTGGCGGGCGACGGAGGCCAGCTCCTACGCCTTCGAGCTGGAGTACGTGGTCGACGCATCGCGATCGGACCAGGGCTGGACCCTCGCCTTGCCCTTGCCGCCGGTGCCCTCGACGACGCTGTCCGGCACGCTGCCGGGCGTGGGGCTCGACGCCGCCGTGATCCCCGCCTCGGGAGTCCGCCTGACCGCGGGCCCCACCAGCACCACCATCGACGCCACGTTGCCCGCCTCCCGGGGGGCCCAGATCAGCTGGCGCGCCGCGGCCCAGGGCGGTCACTCCATCTCCCGCGCCTCCTACAGCGGGGTGCTGGTGGGCGAGGCGGTGGTCTGGACCGCCGAGTTCTCCGTCGACTCCAGCGGGGGCGAGGCCTTCGTGCTGCCGCTGCTGCCCACGTCGGTGGCCCTGGTCTCCCTCTCCGTCGACGGCCGCGAGGCGCCGGTGCTGGTGGAGGAGGACCGCTTCGCCACCCGCCTGCAGGGCTCCGGTCGGCGCACCGTCACCGCGCGCTTCGAGGTCCCCGTCCTGCGCGATGACGGCCCGCCGAAGGTCTCCATGACCGTGCCGCCCGTGCCCGTCTCCCGCTTCCAGCTCAGCCTGCCCGGGGACAAGAAGGTCACGGCGTCGCCGGCCGCCAACGTCGCCCTGGAGCGTCGCGGGGGCCGGACGGTGGCCACCCTGAACGTGCCGATGACCTCGCAGCTGACGCTGTCCTGGCCCGAGGCGGTGCCCGAGGCGGTGGCCGAGGAGGTGCGCACCAACGCCAGCATCTACCACGCGGCTCACGCCGAGGAGGGCGTGCTCTACCTGCGGGCGTCCGCCGTGTTCGACGTCACCCGCGGGGAGACCAACCAGTTCGAGCTGGACCTGCCCCCGGACGTGCAGATCAACGACGTGCTGGGCGAGGGCGTGGCCGACTGGCGCGTCAAGCGGTCCGGCGTCGACAAGCCGGGCGTGCTCAGCGTCTTCCTGGACCGCAAGGTCAGCGGGGAGCTGGCCCTGCAGGTGTCCTACGAGCGCCTCCTGGGACGCGGTGGCGAGGCCGATCCCGGGGTGCCCGCGCCCCTGCTGTCGGCCCGGGGCGCGCACCGGCAGCTGGGCATGGTGGCGCTGCTGGCCAGCAAGGAGCTGACCCTGGAGCCCCTGAGCGAGGCCGGCCTGACGCGGGTGGGCGAGAACCAGCTGCCGGCCTTCGTGAAGCAGACGCTGGAGATGACCATCGCGCACACCTTCAAGTACAACGAGCCCGGCGCCATCCTGGTGGTGCGGGCCGGCACCCCCGAGCGCCAGGACGGCCGCTTCGACGCGCAGGTCAACACCCTGATCTCCCTGGGCGACGTCAGCCTGGCCGGCGCCGCCACCGTCGAGCTCAACGTGAAGTCGGGCAGCCTCGCTTCCCTGCAGATCGTGCTGCCGAAGGGCGTGAACTTCCTCAACCTGTCGGCGCCGTCCCTGCGCGGGCACGAGATCAAGGAGGGCCCCGACGGCCAGGTCATCGACGTCGCCTTCACCCAGGAGCTGGAGGGGCGCTTCCGGGTGGAGGTCGCCTACGAGCAGATCCTGGGCGAGGCCGAAGGCGAATTGACGGTGCCGACGCTGTCGGTGCGCGGCGCCGAGGTGGAGCAGGGCCGCATCGCGGTCGAGGCCCTCAGCGCCGTAGAGGTGCAGGCCTCCACGATCCAGCAGCTCAGCAGCGTCGACGTCAGCGAGCTCCCCCGCCAGCTGGTCCTGCGCACCACCAACCCCATCCTGCTGGCCTACAAGTACGTGCACGTCGACCCGCCCTACCGCCTGGGCCTCAAGGTCACCCGCCACCGGGAGATCGACGTGCAGGCCGCCACCATCGACGAGGCCCACTACAGCACCCTGGTCACCGAGGACGGCCTGGCCGTGACCACCGCGCGCTTCGTGGTGCGGAACCGCCGCGAGCAGTTCCTGCGCGTCCGCCTGCCCCAGGGCAGCACCGTGTGGTCGGCCAGCGTCAGCGGCGAGCCTGAGAAGCCGGCCGAGGGCGACTCATCTGGCGGCCGACCGGAGATCCTCATCAAGATCCGCAACAGCGAGGAAGGCTTCCCGGTGGAGCTGGTCTACGCCACGCCCATCCCCAACCTGCGCTTCTTCGGCCGGATCCGCGGCGAGCTCCCCCTGCCCGACATGGTGGCCACGCAGTCCCGCCTGGACCTCTACCTGCCCGCCCGCCTGCGCTACGGGCGCCCCCGCGGGACCATGGAGCCCACCTCCTGGGGCGGCACCGTGGACGAGGCCGCCCTGCGCGCCTCCCTGGGCGAGGGCGGGCCCGGCGCCCTGCGCATCGTGGTGCCGCGCTCGGGGGTGCAGTACAGCTTCAGCAAGCTCTACGCGAACCAGGGCGACCGCGAGGTCGGCGTGTCGATCCCCTACACCACGTCCCTGGGCCGCAACCTGACGTCGGGCCTGGCGCTGCTGGCCACCCTGCTCTTCTGGGGCGCGGCCGGCTCCTGGGCCCGTCGACGTGGACCCCGCCCGCACCGCCTGGAGGGCGCCGGCATGGCCGCGGGCGTGCTGATCACCGCCGCCCTGGTGGGCTGGCTGGACGTGCCGACGGCGGGCCCGTTGACCCTGAGCGTGCTGCTGGTCTGCGGCGCGGGGCTGGGCTGGGGGCTGCTGCAGCTTCGCGCGCGGCGGGCGGCCGAAGAGGTCGACGACGACCTGCTCTTCGACGAGGAACCGGCGACGGCGCCCTCCGCGCCCGCGGACGTCGACCCGGCGGGGGGGCACGACGTGGACGACGACGACGACGACGAGGGCGAACCGGGGTAGGGCGACGCGGCGGGGGCCGATCGCAGGACCCGGCGCTATCCTGCGCGCCCGGCCCGGCCGGACGGAGGAGCCATGAGCGACGACCCCCGAGAGCTGAGAGATCTGACCGACGCCCAGTGGCGAGAACGCCTGGACGATCCCGCCTACCGCACCCTGCGCAAGGCGGCCACCGAGCGCCCCTTCACCGGCGCCTACTGGGACACCTGGACCGCGGGCACGTACCTCTGCGCGGGCTGCGACACACCGCTGTTCCGCTCGGACACCAAGTTCGACGCGGGCTGCGGCTGGCCCAGCTTCTATCAGGCGGTGGACCCCGAGGCGGTGGCCGAGGAGGTGGACCGGGCCCACGGCATGGTCCGCCGCGAGTCCCTCTGCGCCACCTGCGGCGGCCACCTGGGCCACGTCTTTGCCGACGGCCCCGCGCCCACCGGCGAGCGCTACTGCATGAACAGCGCCGCCCTCAAGCTGGTGCCCGACG
>CALCXL010000257.1 GCA_937907595.1 uncultured Pseudomonadota bacterium | reverse complement strand
CGCAGCATCCGGCTCTCGCCGGGGCGCGGTGGCGGGAGATGTGATCGATGATCAGGCCGACGCGGCTGGTCTACACCTGGTCCATCGAGGGCTCGGAGTCGCAGATCGAGCGGGTGACCGTCCGGTTCGACGCGGCCGACGGCGGGACGCTGGTGCGGGTGCGACACGAGCACGTCGCCAGCGAGCAGGCGCTGAAGGAGCACACGGCGGGATGGCTGGGCTGCCTCGAGGGTCTGGGGCGCCTGGCGAAGGAGCAGCTGGCGAAGGAGCCGGTGTAGGCAGCGGCCCGGCGAAGACGACCGCACCTCGCCGACCCCCCGGCCCCGCTCGCCCGGGACCCATCGACCCGATCAGGCGGACGCTGGCTTCCAGCGCTCCACGATCCGCCGGTTCAAGTCGGCACGACGCCCCCCGCGAACGTCTCCAGACGGATCAAGCAATCAGCGAGCCCGCTCGCTATCTTCGCGCCCTGCGTCGATTCGCCCCCCTGCTGCTGTGCGCACTCCTCGGCTGCAACGCCGCGCCGGACGCCCCTGCGCCGACCGCCGAGCGCGCCCCCGTGCCCGTGGCCGTCGCCACCGCCGGCGAGCCACGCCTGGACCGCAGCTTCCCCGTCCTGGGCGAGGTCCGCACCCGGCACCGGGCCGAGCTGGCGGTGGGCGTCGACGGGCCCATCCTCACCCTCGTGGCGCTGGAGGGCGCCCGGGTGAAGAAGGGCGACTTGCTGGTGCAGGTGGATGAGGCGCCAGCCCGGGCGGAGCTGCAGGCGGGCCTAGCCGCGGTCGACGAAGCGCAGGTGGCGTTGACCCTGGCCGAGGCCGACTTCGCGCGGTACCAGCAGGTGGATCTCGGCGTCCTCGCGCCGACCGAGGTGGAGCGCGCAGCCTCCCAGGTGGCGACCCTCACCGCCCGCCTCCGCACCGCCGAGGCCCGGGTCGCCCAGGTCCGCGCCCGCGTCGCCCGCCACGCCATCCGAGCGCCCTTCGCCGGCGCCATCACCCGACGCCACGCCGATCCCGGTGACTGGGTCACGCCGGGCCGCGTGCTGGTGGAGCTGGCCTCCATCGAGGACCTGGACGTGCTGGTGGACGTGGGCGCCGAGCTCGCGGCCCTGGTCCAGGAGGGCGACGCCGTGACGTTGCTGCGCGGCTCCACGCAGATCCCCGGCGTGGTCGCCGCCGTCGTCCCCGTGCTCGACCGCGCCACCCGCACCGCGCGCGTGCGCGTCACCCCCGGGGAGTCCGACGTGCCCCTGGTCCCCGGCGCGCCCTTGACGGTGGTGTTCGAGACCACGGCGGCGCTGACGTCCGGCGCCCGAGTGCCCCGCGACGCGCTCTCCCCCACCGCCGGCGGCGCGCAGGTCGTGCGGCTGCGGGGCGACGTGGCCGAGCCGGTGACCGTGCGGATCCTGGCCGAATCCACCGACGCGGCCCTGGTCGACGGCATCCAGCCCGGCGAGGTCGTGGTGACCCGCGGCAACGAGAGCCTCACGGGCGGCCAGACCGTGCGGATCGTGGGGGACGGCGGGTGAGCGGGGGGCTGATCGCCCAGGCGATCGCGCGGCCGGTCGCGGTCCTGGCCGGGCTGCTGATGCTGATGCTCTTCGGCGCGCTGAGCGTCGTGGGCCTGCCCATCCAGCTCACGCCCGACGTCGAGGTGCCGCGCCTGTCGGTGGAGACGCGCTGGCCCGGGGCGTCGCCGCCGGAGATCGAGCGGGAGATCCTCCAGGAGCAGGAGGACGTGCTCAAGGGCCTGCGCGGCCTGGTGCAGATGACGTCGACTGCGTCGGTGGACCAGGGCGAGGTGTCCCTGGAGTTCGAGGTGGGCACCGACCTGGACGACGCCCTGGTGCGCGTCACCAACCGCCTGGTGCAGGTGCCGGCCTACCCCGACTCGGCCCGCGAGCCCGTCGTCTCCACGTCGGACGCCAGCGGCCCGCCCCTGGCCGTGGTGCTCATCCAGGACCCGCAGGGGGGCCCGGTCAGCTCCCACCGGACCTGGGTGCAGGACGCGGTGCTCCCCCGCCTGGAGCGCATCCCCGGCGTGTCGCGCATCGACCACTTCGGCGGCCAGGACAGCGAGGTGATCGTCGCCTACCGCCCCACCGATCTGGCGGCGCGCGGGGTGACGCTGGGCGCGATGGTGCGCACGATCCAGGCCGAGCTGCAGGACAGCTCCGCCGGCGACATGGACCTGGGCAAGCGGCGCTACGTCGTGCGCACGCTGTCGACCCCGGCCACGCTGGAGGGCTTCGACGACCTGGTGCTCGTGCCCGGTCGCGATGGCGCCCCCCCGGTGCGGTTGGGCGACGTGGCTGAGGTGCGGCGGGGCCTGCGCAAGCAGCGGGCGAGGGTCTTCGGCGACGACCACGAGGCCCTGGCCCTCCTGCTGCGGCGGGAGGCGGGCAGCAACGTCCTGGAGGTGACCGGGCAGATCAAGGCCGAGGTCCTGCTGCTGCAAGAGGAGCTGATGGCCCCGCGCGGGCTGCACATCCGCGTGACATCGGACCAGACGGGCTACATCTACGGCGCCCTGGGCCTGGTGCGCCAGAACCTGCTCCTGGGCGGGCTGCTGGCCGCGCTGGTGCTCCTGCTCTTCCTGCGCTCGTTCCGCGCCGCGGCGCTCGTGTCGCTGACCATCCCCGTCTGCATCGTCGGCACCGCCCTGGGCATGTCGCTGCTGGGCCGCACGCTCAACGTCGTCTCCCTGGCCGGCATCGCCTTCGCGGTGGGGATGGTGGTCGACAACGCGATCGTGGTGCTGGAGAGCATCGACTCGTGGCGCTCCCGGGCGGAGGACGCGGCCACCGCGGCGCTGGAGGGCGCGCGCGAGGTCTGGGGGGCGATCCTGGCGTCCACCCTGACCACGGTGGCCGTCTTCATCCCCGTCATCTCCTGGCAGGACGAGGTGGGGTACCTGCTGCGCGACGTCGCCATCGCCATCTTCGCTTCGAGCGCGCCGACCGCCTCACTTGAGAAACGCCCCCCACGGGCTGCTTTCCCACCCCAGCTGGGCTCATGCCCAAGCGACCTGGAGTCTCCCCCCCCCCCTCCATCTTCGCGTCAAGGGAAATCGAAACTTTGTCGCCAAACGTTGGACGCAAACCCCACGGTGCGCGGCTACGTCGCCTTGCTCGACGGGGTGCTGAACGGTTGAGCGCCCCGCGCTCACGGCTCCAGATTGAACCGCTTGCGCAAGTACCCGCTCGCCCCAGCCAGCGCCTTCTTGTCCACGGGCGCCAGCAGGTCGAAGCCCTGGGCGGTCGCGTCCCGGCTCTGGAACGCCAGGAAGTCTTCGCTGACGTAGTAGCTGGTCAGGTAGAGGAGGTAGTCGCCCAACAGCTCCAGCCCGGGCACGGGCCCGCCCTCGTCGAAGCAGCCGGGGCACCAGGTCGCCACCGTCGTGGTGTCCATCATGTCCGCGGGGAAGCGGGTCCGGCGCACCTTGCCGTGCAGCGAGTACTCCATGCTGGGGTGGTCGTCGGTGACCGCGGGCACGAACTCCGTGGCCCGGCGCATGGACTCGGCGGAGGCGAAGTAGCTGCCCACCAGCTCCAGGGGGGTGGTCAGGTCGACGGCCTGCAGGTCGTCGCGCAGGGCGGGGTTGGCGGCGACCAGGCGCTGCACGCGGTCGATGTCCAGGATCGGCGGGCCGTCCTTGGTGCCGATGAGCAGCAGCTCCTTGAGATCGCCCGACAGCATCACGCCCTCGGGAAAGACCTCCACGAAGGAGCGCACCATGGCGCGGACCACCTCCTCGTCCAGCTGGTAGGCCGGCAGCCACTGCGCGAAGTAGCCGCCCTCCTTCAGGCGGCTGCGCGACAGCTCGTAGAAGTCCTGGGAGTAGAGGGAGGCCACGCCGGCCATGCCGATGGGCGGGGGCTCCAGGGTGATCAGGTCGTAGCTGCCCTCGGGCTGCATCCACAGGTGCTGCCGGCCGTCGTTGACGTGCACCTGCACCCGGGGGTCCTTGAGCGAGCCGCGGTTGGACTCCTCGAACCAGTGCGCCTGCTCCAGCACGTTGCGGCTCAGGTCGACGAGGTCGATGCGCTCCAGGCTGGGGTGCAGCGTGGCCGCGTGCAGAGTGATGCCGACGCCGTGGCAGATGATCAGCGCGTCGGTCGGCTCGTCCATGTGCAGCAGGGGCACGTGGGAGAAGGACCGCATGTAGCGCTGGGCGCCGTACTCGGTGCCGGACATGAGGTAGCCGTTGGTCATCAGCCGGCGACCGGTCGTCTCCTCGGTGATCAGCACCAGCTCGTAGGGGCCCTCGCTCAGGTCCAGGACCGTCGCGCCCTCGGGCACGCCCTTGTGCAGCAGGGGGTGCGGGGGCAGCTGCGACCACCACAGCACCGCGCCGCCGGCGACCAGGAGGCTGAGGGCGGCGACGGCCAGGTCCCGGGGCTGCCGCGCCGCGTTGCGCAGGCCGCCCACCGACGAGGACAGCAGCGGCACGATCGCCAGCACCCCCACCCCCGCCAGCACGGTCAGGGCGGGGTACATGCCGATGCGGGGGATGAGCAGCAGGCCCGCCACCAGGGAGCCCGCCACGGCGCCGGCGGTGTTGGCCAGGTACAGCAGCCCCGCGCGGCGGCCGATGTCGCCCTCCACCGACTGGATCTGCGCGTTGGCCAGGGGGTAGGCGAAGCCCATCAGCAAGGCCGGCAGCGCCACGATCGCCACGATGGGCCGGAAGTTCACCCAGGTCTGGAGGAAGCGCGCCTCCCCCGCGCCGGCGGCCAGGATGCGGGCCTGCTCGGCCGTGTCCGCCGACGTCGCGTCCACGCCCGCGAGCAGCAGGATCGCCAGCAGCAGGAAGCCGGCCTGGCTGACCATGTACAGCCGCGCGGCGTGGCCCAGCTTGCGGTGCGCCCAGCCGCCGAGCAGCGCGCCCAGCCAGATCCCCACCAGCACCACCGTCAGCAGCAGGGAGAAGACCTCCCGCAGGCCGCCCAGGGCGATGCTGAGGTGCCGGAACCAGACGATCTCGATGCCCATCGCCGCGAAGCCCGACAGGGCGATCGCCAGGCCCACGGCGGCCACGCTGCCCTTGCCGTCGACGGATGCGGGCTCGTCGGAGGAGGGCTCGTCGGAGGAGGGCTCGTCGGAGGACGGCTCGCCGGAGGACGGCTCGGCGGAGGACGGCGCGTCGGGGGCGGGCTCGTGGGAGGAGGGCGCGAGCGTCCCGACCGCCCCCTGGGCCAGCTTGAAGGCGGCCAGGGCGGCGATGAGGTTGAGGCCCACCGCCACCAGCTGCGTGGAGAAGAGGCCCACGGCGGGGATGAGGGCGAAGTCGCTGAGGAAGGCCCCCAGGGCGGCCCCGGCGGTGTTGAAGCCGTACAGCGCGCCCACCCGCCAGCCCGAGTCCTCCAGGTGCGACGCGAGCAGGTAGCGGATCAACAGGGTCAGCGTGGCGCCCATGACCGTGGTGACGGGCAGCAGCAGGACCAGCGCCATGAGGTAGCGCAGGACGTAGGAGCCGGTGGTCAGGACGTGCCAGCCGTCGGCGTCGGTGCCGTAGCTGGAGATGGCCGCCGACAGGGGCTCCATCGCCGGCAGCAGCAGCGCCAACAGCAGCCCCAAGGCGCCGATGGCGAGCTCGCAGACCCCGTAGGCCCGCAGGGGAAAGGCGGGGCCGCGGGCGCGTTGGCGGTCGATGTAGAGCCCCGCGAAGTAGCTGCCCAGGCCCAGGCCGCCCATGAAGACGCCGGTGACGATGGACGCCGAGTACAGCGTGTTGCCGAAGAGGTGGCCGAACCAGCGCACCCAGATGACCTGGTAGGTCAGCCCGCTGAAGCCCGACAGCAGGAAGATCCCGAACACGGCGACGAGGGCGCGCCGGGAGGAGGCGGAATCGGGGCGGGGCGTGGTCAAGGGCTGGGGTCCGGCGGATCGTGGCGGCGGTCGGCTCGCAGGCGGCGACTGTAGCCCAGCGGACCCGCAGCCGGCCACGCGGGGTCCTCGCAGCCCCCGGCGCCTGGCCCCGCGGTCTATGGTCCGCCCGAACCCTCCCCTGGAACCCGCCCCATGCTCGAGCCCCTCGTCCTGCGCCTGGGAGCCTGGCTGATCAGCCCGCCGGTGCGCTTCTCCCGCTTCGGCTACCGGCTGCGCGCGCTGTTCGGGCCCCAGCACGGCGAGGACGTGCTGGACGCCGCGGTCATGCTGCTGGCCGTCAACGGGGTGCGGGGCGACGTGGCCGAGTTCGGCGTGTTCGAGGGCCGGTCCCTGCTGCACCTCTGGCACGCGCACCGCTGGGTGGAGCACCTGATCGTCGACGACGTGGTGCCGATCCTGCGCGGCGCCAACCCCGCATGCCTGCAGCGCCGCTACTACGGATTCGACAGCTTCGAGGGCCTGCCGCCCCACGACGAGGTCCTGGAAGGCCAGCCCGGCTGGATGGCTCAAGGAGCCTTCGCCGCCACCCAGGAGGGCGTGCGCCTTGCCCTGCGCCGCAGCGGGGTGCCCGACGGCGACGCGGTCCTGGTGCCCGGCTGGTTCGACGCCACGCTCACCCCCGAGTCCGCCCCCGAGTCCATCGCCCTGGCCCACATCGACTGCGACCTCTACGCCTCCACGAAGGTCGTCCTGGAGTTCCTGGCCCCGCGCCTGGTGGACGGCGCCATCGTGGTGTTCGACGACTGGTGGCTCTACCGGGGCCGCCCCGACCGCGGCGAGCAGCGCGCCTTCGCCGAGTTCCGGGCCGAGCACCCCGAGCTCCGCTTCGTGGAGCTGCTTCGATCGACCACGGTCAGCTTCCTGGTCCACCGCGACGATCGCTGAGGCCACGGAGCCCCGGGCCCGGTTGCCGAGCCGGGCCCATGCGCGCAGAGTGCCCGCGGAGGTCTCCATGGCACGCGGCGCGACGGTCCTGCAGTTCGACATCGACCTGAGCGACGTGGACCGGGGGGTCTACGAGGCCCTCAGCTTCTCCGCCGCCCAGCACCCCTCGGAGAGCGCGCCCTACCTGGTGGCGCGGGTGCTCGCCTACGCCCTGGAGTG
>CALCXL010000256.1 GCA_937907595.1 uncultured Pseudomonadota bacterium | reverse complement strand
GGCGGCCCTGACGATCCCCCTGGTGGTCATCTCCATGGGCGACCTGCTCCCCGGCGAGCCGATCTCCCGGCTCTTCGGATCGCAGTCGCTGCGCCGCTGGACGGAGCTGGTGCTCGGCACCCCGGTGATCCTTTGGGGCGGATGGCCCTTCTTCGAGCGCTTCTGGCTCTCCCTCAAGCACCGATCGCTCAACATGTTCACGCTCATCGGCCTGGGCACCGGGGTCGCCTGGGTCTACAGCGTCGTCGCGACCCTCGCTCCGGACCTCTTCCCCGCCTCCTTCCGCGGTGAGAGCGGCGACGTCGCCGTGTACTTCGAGGCCGGCGGCGTGATCGTCACCCTGGTCCTGCTGGGCCAGGTCATGGAGCTGCGGGCCCGCAGCCAGACGGGCGCGGCCATCAAGCTGCTGCTCGGTCTGGCCCCGAAGACCGCCCGACGGATCGCCGACGACGGCACCGAGAGCGACGTCCCCATGGACTCCGTCGTCCCGGGCGACCGCCTGCGGGTGCGGCCGGGGGAGAAGGTGCCGGTGGACGGGCAGGTCGTCGAGGGCACGTCCTCGGTCGACGAGTCCATGGTCACCGGGGAGCCGATGCCGGTGAAGAAGGCGGCCGGGGACCCGGTGATCGGCGCCACCGTCAACGGGACCGGCGGCCTGGTGATCGAGGCCCAGCGGGTCGGTGCGGACACCCTGCTCTCGCAGATCGTGCACATGGTCTCCGAGGCCCAGCGCAGCCGCGCCCCCATCCAGAAGATGGCCGACGTCGCCGCGGGCTGGTTCGTGCCCGCCGTGATCCTCACGGCCGTCGTCACCTTCATCGTCTGGGCGGTGTGGGGGCCGGATCCAGCCATGGCCTACGCGCTGATCAACGCCGTGGCCGTGCTGATCATCGCCTGCCCCTGCGCCCTGGGCCTGGCGACGCCGATGTCCATCATGGTGGCCACCGGCAAGGGGGCCAGCGCGGGCGTGCTCTTCAAGGACGCCGAGGCCATCGAGGTCACCCGGAAGGTCGACGTGCTCGTCGTCGACAAGACCGGCACGCTGACCGAGGGGCGACCGGCCCTCACCGCGGTCCGCCCGCTGACCCTCCCCGAGGACGAGTTCCTGCGGCTCGCGGCGGCCCTGGAGCGCGGCTCCGAGCACCCCCTGGCCGAGGCGATCGTCCGCGGCGCCGAGGAGCGCGGGCTGGACCTGCCCCCGGCCGCCGACTTCAGCTCCGTCACCGGCAAGGGGGTCCAGGGGACGGTCGAGGGCCGCGCGGTGGCCCTGGGCAACCTGGCGATGATGCAGGACCTGGGGCACGACGTCGCCGCGTTGAGCGCCATCGCCGAGGAGCTGCGCGCCGAGGCCCAGACCGCCATGTTCGTGGCGATCGACGGGGCGCCGGCCGGCGTGCTCGGGGTGGCCGACCCCATCAAGGAGACCACCCCCGCCGCCATCGCGGCCCTGCACGAGGAAGGCCTGCGCATCGTGATGCTCACCGGCGACAGCCGCACCACCGCCGAGGCCGTGGCCCGGACGCTGGGGCTCGACGAGGTCATCGCGGACGTGCTGCCCGAGGACAAGGTCGCTGCCGTGAAGCGGCTGCAGGCCGAGGGGTTCGTGGTGGCGATGGCGGGCGACGGGATCAATGACGCCCCGGCGCTGGCGCAGGCCGACGTGGGCATCGCCATGGGCACCGGGACCGACGTGGCGATGGAGTCGGCCGGCATCACCCTGATCAAGGGCGACCTGCGCGGCATCGTGCGGGCGCGGAGGTTGAGCCGCGCCGCCATGGCGAACATCCGGCAGAACCTCTTCTTCGCGTTCGTCTACAACGCCCTGGGCGTGCCCGTGGCGGCGGGGGTGCTGTACCCGGTCTTCGGGATCCTGCTCAGCCCCATGCTCGCCGCGGCGGCCATGAGCTTCAGCTCGGTCAGCGTCATCCTCAACGCGCTGCGCCTGCGGTCGGCGAGGCTGTGAGTGCTCACCCCGCGCTCAGCGGCTTCCACCCGCCGGGCGCGGGCATGCAGGAGCCGTCGTCGCAGCGCACCGGCACCGCGCGCAGGCGCTCGAGCACGGCGTCGTCGCTGCCCCGGAAGAGCCGGGAGATCGAGCCGCGGTGGGCGCTCAGGCCGTCGAAGGCGGCGCGGGCCAGGGGTCGCAGGCCGGGTCGGGCCAGGCGGTGGGCCCATCGTCGGTATCGGACCAGGGCCCAGAGGCAGACGATGAACGCGTCGGGTCCGCGGTAGACGGCGCCCTCGTCGCTGACCAGCACCAGGTCGTCGCCGCTGCCCGGGTCCAGGCCGGGGAACATGCGCGCGGCCTGCTCCCCGTCCCGTCGAAGGCCGCGCAAGGGGACGATCTGGGGCTCGTCGGCCAGGAAGCGCATGCAGCGTTGGCAGAGGGCGCAGTGGGGGTCGTAGAGCACGTAGAGGGCGCGCATCACGAGGCCCGGACTTCGGTGAAGGCGCTGGGCATCACCGGCGGGGGCTGGGTCTGCAGCAGCGTCGCCCGTCGCATCCGCGAGAAGACGTAGAGGTTGAAGAAGTGCATGCCGCCCAGCACCAGCAGGACGCGGCCGACCTTGCTGGCCAGCAGCTCCACGCACTCGGCCAGGCCGGGCAGGGTCATGCTGGTCTTCATGGCGAGGGCCACGTAGCCGATGTTCACCAGATAGAAGCCGACCACCAGCAGCGAGTTGACCGAGTCGGCCAGCTCCTCGTTGCCGGCGAAGGCGTCGACCAGGAACGGACGGCCGCTCTTGTGGAGGGTGCGAGCGACCCACGCGGTGAGCGCGACGCTGATGATGAGGTACACGAGGTAGGTCAGGGGCTTGGCCATTTGAGGGCCTCCAATCACCAGGGGGTACTGGGTTCTTTGGAGGCGGTTGCGTCAGCCCGTCGATTTGTTGTCGATTACGTGATCGACGCCAGGTAGCGCGCCAGGTTGTGCACCGGGGGGATCAGCCCGAGGGCGAAGCCGATGAGCAGGATCGGCTCGGATCGAAGGGCACGACCGCGGCGCAGGGCCTCCAGCAGGGCCGTCCAGAACCACCACAGGGCGACGACCTCGGCCAGGCCGGCGACGACGGGGATGTAGGGGGTGAAGGCGACCATGCCCTGGCCCTCGAGCAGGGTGCGGCCGACGTAGGCGCCGCAGAGGACGGCGCCGGCCAGGAACTGCCAGCGCGCGTGTTGGAGGGGAGTGGTCGTCGGCGGTGCGGGAAGGGCGAGGCGGCGCCAGCGGCCGACGAGGGCGCCGTGGACGGGCAGGGCGACGAAGAGGGTCGTGGCCAGGCCCAGGAGCAGCGGCACGGTCTCGAAGCGGGCCATGGAGACGACGCTTCCGTCGGCGAGCGTCCGAACTCCCTGGACCACGAGCGGCGGCAGGTCCGGGTCCAGCTCGCGGGGGGTGACGCAGAGCAGCAGCGCGTAGAGGACGGCGGCCGAGGCGATGGTCCAGGCGGCGGCGGCGGCGCGCAGCCACACGACCTCGTCGGGCGGCAGGCCGGGGTGCAGGGCCGTGGAGTGGGGTGCCGTGCGCAGGGCGGCGGCGAAGGCGGCGGCGGTGGGGAAGCGGTGGGCGGGGTCGGGGGCGAGGGCGCGGCGCACAGCCTCGTCGTGGG
>CALCXL010000255.1 GCA_937907595.1 uncultured Pseudomonadota bacterium | reverse complement strand
CCCGCGCCGCCGCCTCCCGACCCGGTGCCTCCCGACCGGGGGCCCGGAGCGCCGCGACCCCCGAGCAGATCGAGGTCGCCATCCGCGCCGACCACCAAAAGCGCATGAACCGCGACTACTACAGCTTCCTGGGGCTGCCCTCCACGGCGACCATCCCCGAGCTGGAGGCCCGCGCCAACAAGCTGGTCAACCGCTGGATGCGGCCCATGAAGAGCAAGCGCACCCCGCCCAAGGCGCGGGAGCTCGCGGAGGAGCTGCTGGGCACGGTGCGGCTGGTCTGGCGCACCCTGAGCGACGACGACCGCCGCGCGGAGTACGACCGGCGAATGAGCCGTGGCCAGGCCCCCAAGGCGGGCGGCGGCATCCGGGGCGCTGACGTCTCCACGATCACCTCCGGCGTGCACGCGGTGC
The DNA here is from genome assembly GCA_937907595.1 of uncultured Pseudomonadota bacterium. Taxonomy (GTDB): domain Bacteria; phylum Myxococcota_A; class UBA796; order UBA9615; family UBA9615; genus CALCXL01. Next base: position 3,197 of record CALCXL010000255.1, on the reverse strand, counting down.
CCCGCCGTCGGGACGAGGAGGGCCTGGCCGCCGTGGGCCCGCAAGGGCACCGGGAGGCCCTGTCCTACCTGGAGAAGGGGAAGTTCGACCGAGCCGCCGGCATCCTGCGCCGCATCCGCCAGGAGAACCCCAGCGACCCGGACGTGTTGGCGGACCTGGGCTGGGCCGAGTGGCGCTGCGCCGGCGGAGACGAGGGCCGACTGGAGAGCGCCGAGGACTACGTCCGCCTGGCCCTCACCTTCCACCCCGACCACCCCCGGGCCCTGGAGTACCTGGCGCGCATCGCCCTGGACCAGAAGGACCTGGACGGGGCCCGCGGCCGGCTGCGTGCGGTGCTGCGCGTCACCCCCGACGCCCGCTGGGCCCGCCTCGCCCTGGACAGCCTCGGCGACGACGTGACCGGCCAGCGGCGGCGCTGAGCCCCTTGGATCCCGGATTCCTGCTGATCGTCGTCGCGGCCCTGGGGGCCTTCGGCGCCTTCGTGGGCCTCATCAGCCGCCCCCACACCCTGGTGCGCATCGCCGACGGCAAGGCCCTGCTGGTCCGCGGCGCGCTGCCGCCGGGCCTGCTCCGGGACCTGCAGGGCGTCGCCCGCGGCCTGTCCCCCAGCGACGCCGGGACCCTGGGGCTGCACGGCCAGGGCGATACGCTCAAGCTCGCGATTCGGGGCCTGGACGAGGGCGGCGAGCAGCGCGTGCGCAACGTGGTGCTCCTGCAGCGGACCCGGATCCGGCGGCCCTGACTGCCGCCCCTCCGGCTCAGGCCGAGAGGGTCTCGCTGTACATCTCCTCGCCGTCCTCGCCCACGAACGCCAGGCGGCAGGTCCGCGTGCCCGGGTCCGCCTCGAAGCGCACCCAGTTGTTCCACTCCGTGAAGAAGCGGAAGGGCGGCGCCAGCTCGAAGAGCTGCACCAGGGGGTTGCTGCCGCCGTTGCCCGCGGGGCCGACCAGGATCTCGTTCATGGCCGCGCGCTCGCCCTCGGGCTCCACCGTCATGGCGGCGCCGAAGTGCAGGTCCCCGGCCAACCAGATCACCCCCGTGAGCCCCTGGTCGGCGATGTGGTCAAGGATCTCGTCGCGCTGCTCGGGGAAGCCCTCCCAGCGGTCGTCCTTCACCACGTCCAGGAAGCCGTCCGACGCCGGCTGCCCGGTGATGTCGGAGATGGGCACCGTGTTCATCACGAACTTGAAGACCGCCGTGCTGGACGCGAGCCCCGCCTTCAGCCAGTCCATCTGCTCGGGGCTGATGTAGTGCCCCGCGGCCACGTCGCGCTCGCTGCGGCAGTCCAATACGAAGAGGTCTGCGGCGGGCCCGAAGGACAGGCGGCGCCAGATCCGCCCCGGCGCGGCGGGATCGGGCCGCGCGGTGTTGTGGCGCCAGAACTCCTCGGAGGCGATGGCGTAGCGCTCGGGCGACACGTTCCACTCGCCGACGTTGTTGTTGATGACCTCGTGGTCGTCCCAGGTCATCACGGTGGGGGTCGATCGCCGCAGGTCCAGGTAGCCCTGCGCGGCGTAGTTGTCGGCCCAGACCTCCTGGTAGGCCTGCGACGTGGTGGCCGAGTCGGCGTAGACCGTGTCCCCCAGCAGCCCGTGGAAGTCCAGGCGCTCGGGCAGGGCCCAGCTCAGGCAGGGGAAGGGGCGCTGGTCGTCCCGGGTGCAGCAGGACGCGCCGAAGACCACCACCCGGGCCGCCGTCGGCGCGGTGCGCAACCGACCCGACAGGCTGCGGCGCCCGTCGGCGTCCACGAAGGTGTAGGCGTAGGCGGTGTCGACGTCCAGGCCGTCGACGTCCAGCTTGACCACGCCCACGTCGTCGGGCTCCACGGCCAGCTCGCGCTCGGGCTGCCAGCCCGCATCGCCGTCGGCCACCACCAGCTCCAGGGTCAGGGCCGCGGCGCCCAGGTACTTCGTCCAGACGATCGCAGCGTTGGCGGTGGGATCGCCGGACTGCACGCCGCAGGGAAACAGGTCCATGTCGACGGTCGCGGCCGGCTCCCACACCTCCGGCTCGGGGCTGCGCCCGGGGGCCGGGGGCGTGGGGGTGGGCGTGGGATCCGGATCGGCCACGCCACCGGGATCGCAGGCGGCCAGGGGCAGGGCGGCGGCGGAGGCCGTGGCCTGCAGGAAGGTGCGGCGGGTGGGCTTGCTCAGAAACTTCGACATGGCGCGGAGTCTGCCAGCGCGGGGCTCGTCGGCAACGACGAAGGGGGGGCACGGCGAGAAAATCGCGAGACCGACCGAATGCCTGATCCGGGTCCTCCGTCACAGACACTGAACCGCCCGGGGACACGGGCCACCGGCCAGACAGCCGACCCATCGGAGGAATCATGATCCGCCACGCCGCCCTCTTCCTGCTCTGCACCGCCCTGCTCCTGCCCGGCCTGGCTTCGGCCCGGACCACCGGCGAGAACCCCCTGGGCGTGCCGCGCGCCGAGTTCGCCGCCGCCCAGGAGGGCCTGGACCTCATCTACAACCGGCACTACCGCGAGGCCCTGCAGCACTTCGAGCGGGTGGGCGTCGACTTCCCCGACTCCGTGCTCGGCCCCGTGGGCCGCGAGATCGCACACCAGGCCTCCATGTACGAGCGCCAGGACTACAGCGCCGAGCGCGCCTACCTCAGCGACGCCGGCGACGCCGAGGCCCTGTTCCGCCGCGGCGCGCGTCAGTCGGACCGAGCAGCCTGGAACGCCTTCCTGCGCGGCGTGCACGACGGCCTGGGCGCCATGTACTCGGTGCGCAAGGGCGACAACCTGGGCGCGCTCAACCAGGCCTGGGAGGCGCTGGAGAGCATGAAGAAGGTGGAGCGCCTGGCCCCCGACTTCCACGACGTGAAGCTGGCCAGCGGCATGTACGACTACTGGCGCACCGTCTACACCGAGCGCATCCCCGGGCTGCCCTCCTTCGGCGACAAGCGCGAGCAGGGGCTCCGCCTGATGGAGCGCGCCCGCAACGAGGGCCTGCTGGCCCCCGCCCCCGCCAGCCTGGTGCTCACCTACAGCTACCTGGAGAAGGGCGACGTCGACGCGGCCCTGGCCGAGGCGAAGTGGAACCAGCAGCGCTACCCGGACAACCTGCTCAACCTGATGGTCCTGGGCCGCATCCAGCGCCGCAAGCAGCTGAACTCCGACGCCCTGGCCACGTTCGAGTACGCGGTGCAGACGGCCCCCGACGTGCCCGGCGCCTGGTTCGCCCTGG
>CALCXL010000254.1 GCA_937907595.1 uncultured Pseudomonadota bacterium | reverse complement strand
GCTGCGGGCGCCGGGGGCGACATGCCTCGGGCGTGGGCGTTCGGGGGGGGCGCTGCGGAGGCCTCCGCGCGCTGTGGTCGATCGCCGGGCTGCGGGGGTCCCCCTGAGGGCCGGGTCGCGGGTGCACCCGGCGCGGCCGGGATCGCCGCGGTGCGGGTCGGGGCCGACGAGGCCGCGGAGAGCGCGCCCGAGGCCAGGAGAGCATCGATCCGATCGTTGACCAGGCGTTCGACCAGGGCCTGCATGGCCGCGTCGGCATCGGCGGCGTCGGCGCCGACCGCGCGCGGCTCCAGCTCGGCGATCAGGTCCCGCGGGTCCAGGACCACCAGGCGGCCTTCCGCGTTGTCCCCGTCGCCCGCGCCCTCCGCGGGCCGCCGGTAGAGAGTCTGCCAGAAGTTCCGGTCGTTGAGGCGTGCGTCCACGGGCGGCTCCTTTCGTCGGATCGTAGAGCACCGAACCGATGGTCGCCCGAAACCCGGTGGAGCGCTCCATCCAGCCAGGTAGGCGAGCGCCCGGCGCCGTCGCCGCTGGACGTCCCCCCGGCGGGCCCCGGTCCCACCGCCAGGTCCGTTCTCCGGGAGCGAAGCGATGGCCTGCCTGGGCGCGCTGGGCTGGCTCCACTACGATTGACCCCGGCAGCGACAGCGGTCCAAACACAGCATCGAGCAGGGAGTGAGAACATGGCGCTGTTCCGCGGCGGGTCGAGCGGGGTCTCCAAGGGCGAGGCGCTCAAGCGGGTCCGGCAGAAGCAGTGGTCGGACCGCGAGGGAATGTCTCGCGCGCTGACGGAGCTGGCGGCCTGCCGCGACCTCAAGCCCGAGGAGCTGATCCCCCTGCTGGAGAGCGACGAGCCCACGGTGCGCTCCTTCGCCGAGGTGCAGGTCAAGGAGCGGCTCGACGCCCGCGGGCTCGACGCCATGATCCGGGGTCTGGACGGCAAGACCACCCGCACCCAGAGCCTGATCCTGCACACCGTCCTCCGGGCGAAGCCGGATCTGGCGGCCAAGTCGGTGCAGGGCCTCGTGCTGACCGGCGATCGCAGCCTGTCGCGCATGGCCATGGAGGCTCTGTCCTCCCTGCCCGACCACCTGATCGGCGCGGAGTTCACGAAGTTCCTCGGGCACGACAAGGCCGAGATCCGGCGCATGGCGCTGATGAAGGTCATGGACTCGCCCGCGCTCAAGGCCGATCCGGCGGTGCGTCGTGCTTTCATCGCGATGGCCGACGACGACGACGAGCGCATCCGCACGGCGATCCTCGGCGCGCTGGTCGAGCTCGAGCCCGGGGAGGCCGTTCGGCTGGCCCTGCAGCGCATCAAGGACCCGTCCATCGCCATCCAGCAGAAGGCGGTGCAGGTCCTGAGCGAGGCCCTCAACCGCATCGGGCAGTCGACGGAGGCCGAGGATCAGCTGCTGGACCTGCTGACCGACGGCAGCGAGGCCGTGCGCAACGGCGTGCTTGACATCATCATCAAGCGCCCCGACCGCGGCCGGCTGCTGCGCAAGCTCCTGCTCTTCTGCAAGGGCCTGATGGGCTGGATGCGCGACCGCACCCTGGACTCGCTGCGCCGCTACTCCCGCGAGCTGATGACGCCCGTGCTGGAGCTGATGAACGATCCCGACGAGGACGTTCGCAGCATGGCGCTGCTGCTGGGCTCCACCCTGGAGGCCCGGGAGGCCGTGCCGCACATCATCCGCCTGCTCCAGGACGACGACTGGTGGGTGCGCATGATCGCGGCGGAGACGCTGGGCAAGATCCGCGACGAGCGCGCTGTGGGGCCCCTGATCGCGGCCATGGCCGACACGGACTCTGCGATGGCCTGCATCGAGGCGCTGTCCCGCATCGGCCACGCCGACGCCCTCATCCCCATCTGCGAGGCCCTGTCCCGCCCCGAGGCCGAGATCCGGGTGGAGGCGCTGGACGCCCTCCGCAAGATGCGGGACCCCCGCGTGGCTCCGGTCCTCGAGGCCTGCATCTCTCAGGACCCCTCCCGCGCGGTGCGCTCCCGGGCCGAGCTCGCCCTGGAGGCGATCACCGGCGGGCACTCCGCCCCGAGCGTGACCGGAAGCTTCGCCGTGCCGGCCGAGCTCCGTGGGCGCGACGTGGAGAACCTGGGCCCGTTGGAGCGCCTGATGGTGACCACGCGGGAGATGGATGGCTCCGACCTGCACGTGATCGTCAACGCCAAGCCGGTCGTCCGGGTGCACGGCAACCTGCAGGAGCTGGGCGACCAGCCCGAGTACACCGCGGAGCTGGCCGAGGAGCACCTCTTCCAGATCATGTCCCCGCGGTTGATCGACCGGCTGCACGCCGAGCGGCAGGTCGACTTCTGCCACATGATCCCGGAGATCGGCCGGTACCGGTGCAACGTCTACCGCGAGCGCAAGGGCTGGGCCGGCGCCTTCCGCACCATCCCCAATGAGGTCCCCACGCTCAACGACGTGGGCCTGCCCCCGCACCTGGCGGACCTGGTCAACTACCACCAGGGGCTGATCGTGGTGGCCGGGCCCTCGGGCTCGGGCAAGTCGACGACGCTGGCCGCGCTGGTCAACCTGTTCAACGAGCAGAAGCGCGCGCACCTCCTGTCCCTGGAGGACCCGATCGAGTTCGTTCATTCGGCCAAGGGCTGCTTGATCAACCAGCGCGAGGTGGGGCGGCACACCCGCAGCTTCGCCTCCGCTCTGCGCGGCGCGCTGCGCGAGGACCCCGACATCATCGTGGTCGGCCAGATGCGCGACCCGGAGACGGTGCGGCTGGCGATCGAGGCGTCGGAGACTGGCCACCTGGTCATCGGCACCATGAACACGACGTCGGCGCCCAAGACCGTCGACCGCATCGTGGAGTCCTTCCCCGTGGGGGAGCAGACCCAGATCCGCGTGATGCTGTCGGAGACGCTGAAGGCGGTCGTCTGCCAGCAGCTGCTGCCGAACGCATCGGACGACGGCCGCGTGGCCCTCTTCGAGGTGATGATGGGCACGCTGGGGGTGCGCATGCTGATCCGCGACAACAAGACCTACCAGATCATGAGCCAGATGCAGATCGGCGAGACCCGGGGCCACATCACCATCGACCTGGCGCTGGCCCGGCTGCTGGAAGCGGGGCAGATCTCCGCGGAGGAGGCCTACCGGCGGGCGCAGTCCAAGGACAACTTCGAGGCGCGGGTGGGGGCTGAGTTCCTCCAGGGCCGGCGAGAGCGACGCTGATGGCCGCCCTCAGCCACAAGATCGACCGCTTCCTCAAGCTCATGCAGGACCGGGGGGCCTCGGACCTGCACCTGAGCGTCGGCCGCCCGCCCATGTTCCGGCTGAGCGGGCAGGTGGACCCCATCCGCTACCGCGTGCTCTCCAACAAGGACTTCGTGGAGCTGATCAAGCCCATCGCGGGGGCGGAGAACTGGGCCAGCTACAAGCAGCGTGGCGACTGCGACTTCGCCCACGCGGTGCCCGGCATCGCCCGCTTTCGCGTCAACCTCTTCATGCAGCAGCGCGGCTACGGCGCCGTGTTCCGCATCATCCCCACCAAGCTGATGACCTTCGCGCAGCTGGGCCTGCCCAGCGCGGTCGGCCGGCTCTGCGAGATCGAGCGGGGCTTGATCCTGGTCACGGGGCCCACCGGATCGGGCAAGTCGACGTCCCTCTCCGCGGTCATCAACCGCATCAACGAGGAGCAGCGCCGGCACATCATCACGGTGGAGGACCCCATCGAGTTTGTGCACCCCAACAAGCTGAGCGTGATCAGCCAGCGGGAGATCGGCGACCACGCCACGGACTTCGCGTCGGCCGTGCAGGCCGCGGTGCGCGAGGACCCGGACACGATCCTGGTGGGCGAGATGCGCGACCTGGAGACGATCCGCACCGCCCTGGACGCAGCCGAGGCCGGCTTCCTGGTCTTCGGCACCCTGCACACCAACAACGCGGCCAAGGCCGTGGACCGCATCATCAACGTGTTCCCGCAGGAGGAGCAGGAGGCCGTGCGCGGCTCCCTGGCCGAGTCCCTGCGCGCCGTGGTCGCCCAGCAGCTGCTGCGGCGCAAGGGCGGGGGGCGGGTGGCCGCGCTGGAGATCCTCTTCGCCACCAGCGGCATGGCCTCCACCATCCGCGAGGGCAAGACCACCCAGCTGACCTCCTCCATCCAGATGGGCAAGGCGCTGGGCATGCAGGCGATGGACGACGCCCTCTACCACCTGCTGGAGGAGGACCTGATCGACGCCGAGTCCTGCTACGAGAAGGCCGTCGACAAGGGGCAGATGCGCGATCGCCTGCTCAAGGGCGGGCACACCGGCAACTTCGACGCGGACGACTGAGGCGCAATCGGCCGGGCTCGCGAGGGTTGCAGCGGGGCGGCTGCCCCGGGGGCGCTACTCGAAGGGGTTCGGCGGATCGACGTAGAGCGAGACGCGGTGGGCGTCGATCATCCCGGACATGTTGATGCCCAGCAGCCCGCCTTCGAAGCCGGCCTCGATCGTCTCCTCGTCCACGAAGCCCCCCTCGAAGCCCAGCGGCAGGTCGAAGAAGAGCACGTTGACGCCGATGTTGCCGTTGACGTCGTCGCCGTCCACGTCCGCCTCGATGTTGTAGGCGACGTCGAAGCCGGGGATGACCACCAGGCTGATGCTGCAGGAGCCGGCGCCGCCGAAGGCCTCACCAGCCATGTCCAGCACGAAGTCCAGCCCGCCAACGCACGCCGCGTTGACCGGG
>CALCXL010000253.1 GCA_937907595.1 uncultured Pseudomonadota bacterium | reverse complement strand
CTTCAGGGCTCGGCGGCTCCCCAACCCTCCGGTGCCGCGTTCTTCCACCTCTCCCTGCTCCAACCTGGCGAAGGCGCCCGGTTCCGCTTCGCCCTCGAAGCCGGCGTGGGGGGCTGGCCCCACTTGGTGCTTCCGGTCGTCGGGTTGAGCTTCGGGGCGAGCTGGTAGGCGGGGCCGTCGCCGTCGACCCCGTCGGGGCTCCGTCGCGATCACAGCCGTGGTCATTGCGTCGGCGCGCGGGCGAGGCAGCGCTCTCTGCTGAAGCTCCGTGCGCCGTGGCGGCCCGCAACGCCACCTCCGTGCGATCGGTGAAAACAGCTTGGAAATTTTGATCGCCGCCCCTAGCGTCCAACTTGTGAGATGGGCAGTTCTGGTGGTCGGCGCGGGCATCGCCCTGTGCATCGTTGCGTTCGTGCCCGGTGGGGCACGGGTGCCCTCTCGCGTCGACCTGAGCCGCCTCCCGCCCCTCGATGGCCGTCAGAACAAGACGCCGATCCTCAACTGGCGGGCTGCGCTGCCCGCCGGCGCCGCGCCCGTGGGCCGCCCTCCTCCGCCCGAGGCCCCCGCGCACCCCGTCGAGCTTCCGCCGCCGCTGGCGACCCTGATCCCCGACGACCCAGCCCTCCTCGCCACGCGCTCGCTGGTCATCGACGCGGACCCCCTCGCGAAGCGCCCGCGGGAGGCGCACTTGTACGTGGAAGGCTACGCGGCGGAGGCCCTGGACGCCCGCGGCAGGCCCCGCGCCGGCGCCTCCCCCCGCTGGCGATGGAGGCACCCCAACCGAGCGCGGCGCTGGCCCGAGTCGGTGGTGTTCAAGGCCCCCGCGCGCCCGGGGGACCTGGCTCTCGCCTGGATCGACGTCAATCATGATCGGCGCATGGACCCCGGGGACAGCCTCTCCGCGGCCTGGTCGCCGGCCTCCCGCCCCTCGCCGGGCACCGCTCCACGGAGGGTCGTCATCGATCGCTCGCTCCGGGACGAGCCCGGGGCAGTTGCAGGAGGAGCGGGCCAGGGTGGGTTCGCGGGCCTTCGATGAGCTCGAAGGCCCCCAGGCCGCGCGCTTCGGCCGTCCCTGGGGCAACCTCTCCCCCATGAAGTGGACGCTCCGCCTCCTGCTCTGGCTCTTCCCCCTGCGCTGGCTGCTGCTGGCCCTGCTCGCCCTCACAGCGACGGGCACCGCCCTGCACCGCATGGAGCGCTTCGCGGGGCTGACCTGGGGCCTCACCGAGCTGGCGCACGTGTGGATCGGCTGGGCCTCGACGCTGCTGTGGACGGGCTACGTGACGCACCACGTCGCCAAACGCTGGGGCCCCTGGGGGACGCGCCAGCGGATCTTGGGGCTGCTCCTGACCGCGGCCTCCCTGGCGCTGCTCGTCACGGGGGCGCTGCTCGGCCTCGGCCTGCGCGGCGGCCCGCCCGGCTGGGCGCTGCCGCTGCACTGGTGGGGGACGTGGGCCATGGCGGGGCTGCTGATCTGGCACGCGTCGGTGGCCTGGATGCGCTGGCCTCGCCGGGCGTGGCGGCGGATCGTGGACGGCCCGCGGGTGCCCCTGTCAGCTCGAAGCGCCGGTCCCGAAGAGGCGGCGAACCCGAGCCCGTAGCCAGGCCCGCCACACCCGCAGCGTGTGCACCACCAGCAACGCGAAGAGGAGGAAGGTGGAGGCGAAGTGCAGGGTCGTCACCGCCGCGGGCAGGCCGCCGGGGATGCGGAGCTCCAGGGCGACGCCGGTGCCGAACGCGAGGGCGGTCAGCAGCGTGAGCAGCAGGCCCGTCCACTGCCAGAACTCCCGCAGATCGGTCCACTGCGACGCGAGGTGGTGCACCTGGTAGCCCAGGGTGAGGGGCAGCGCGACCCAGCCGACGCCGACGTGCGCCAGCTCCACCAGACCCCACTGCAGCCCGCTGAACCGGGGCACGCGGTGGATCCACAGCCCCGTCATCGCGAGCAGCAGGAAGCCCAGGTTGATGGCCCAGAAGGGGAAGAGGCGACGGAGCAGGCGCACGCCCCCAGTCTACACTGCGCGGGCCTTGCCCGACCTCCGCCGCCCCCTGCTGCGCCGCCGCCCTGATCGCCGCTGGGGCCGCCGTCGCCGGCCTGCGCCCCCGGGGTGATGGCGAGCTCGACGGCGCGTGGTTCGTGCTCTACGCCGACGATCCCCGGCCCTACCTGGACGTCGCCTTCGAGGGAGGGGCCCCGCCCAGCGCGGTGCAGGCGCAGCTGCGGGGGCCGGGCGGCGACTTCCCCTTCGAGCTGCGCTGGAACGCCGCGGACAGGGAGTGGCAGGCCGACTGCTCCACCCTGCCGCCCCTGGGCCCCGGGATCTGGTGGGTGGCCCGGGTGGACGCCACCTTCGGAGGCGGTGGACACCGATCGTGGTCGGCCGACAGCCCCTTCGTCCGCTCCGCCGGCACCGACGTGCCCGCGGGGGCGTGGTACCGGGCGCCGGAGCGGGGCGAGGGCCGCCACTTCGTCGTGCGCACTTCCCCCCAGCCCGGCGCGCCGCCGGCGGACACCGCGCTCTTCGGCTTCCCCGAGGGCGAGCAGGAGCGGTGGGTGGCCATGGCCGACGACCCCACCACGACCTCACCCTACGCCGTGCTGGACGTCTGGCTGACCCCGGGGTGCTGGATCCTGCGCGTGGACGGCAGCGAGGACGAAGGCGGGCTGGTGCTGCGCCTGGAGCAGGACGAGGCCCCGCCGGCGCGGGAGGAGCGGGACGACGAGGTCGAGCCCGACGGCCCCGCCAACCCGACGCGGCTGACCCCCGATGTGGCCCACCGCCGGCGCGTGGGGCGAGGGGACCGCTCGGACTGGTTCCTGATCGAGGTCCCGCTCCACCTCGGCGCCGTCCGCGCGCGGCCCCATCAAGGCGCGGAAGCTGTAGAAGCGGTCCCTGCGCAGGAAGAGCCGGACAGCGTCGTACACGGGCTCGCCGTCGCGCTCCGCCTCCAGGAAGAACTGGAAGACGACGGTCTCGGCGAGCTGCCAGCGCCCCGTGCCGTCGTCCCGCGCGTCGAAGTTCTTCGTCTGCGCCGCCCACTGCACCGGCTGGAAGTCGTAGGTCCAGGCGGCGTCCGTCGGCTCCACCACCCCTTGATCGAGCACCGCGCCGGGCATGATCACCCCGAAGTGGAGCTTCACGTACTCCAGGTCGGGGTCCCAACTCAGCGGGATCGGCAGCCCCTGCACCGCGTCCACCTGCACCGCGCCGGGGACCGCGGCCTTCAGGACGCCCTCGTCGGGGTTGTCCCGCGGCACCACGCCGTGCCAGAAGCTGCCGTCGACCAGTCCGGGGATGTCCCCCTCCAGCCCCTCCCAGCGCGCGCGGGGCTCGATGCGGTAGACGCCGGGCGCGTCGACGGGCAGGGGAGGCGATCCCGCCACCGCGCCCAGGCGGTTCGCGGTGCCGTGCATCCACGCCACCTCGCCCGAGGGCTTCGTGATCTTCCACTCGACCTCGGCCTGCACCACGGGCATCACGATGCCGCCCAGGCCCATCACCTCCCCCACCTCCAGCACGTCGTGGGTGTCCGAGGCCAGGAAGATCCGCTGGTCGCGGCCGTTGGCCTCCCGGATGGGTCGCTCGCCGGGGGGCAGGATCGACATGCTCGCCGGCGCCTCGGGGAACTCGCGCACCGACACCGTCGAGGCGTAGGCGTCGTAGCGATTCTCCCCCGTGCGCAGGTCCTTGAGCACCATGCCCGCGGTCAGGCGGTAGACGTCGCCCTCCACGTCGCCGTTGAGCCCGCGGTTGAACTGCTGGCCGAAGACGTTGGGGCTGGCGTTCCAATAGAAGCCCTTGGGTGTGACCTCGTAGACCGAGGTCAGCACCGGAAAGCCCGGCCGGAGGATGCCGGAGTAGACGTAGGCCTCGTAGCGCCGGGCCTGGGGGAAGCCGTAGGGGTTCCAGCCGCGCTCGTGGCCGACGGAGGCGATGGGGAGCTCGTCGGTGCGGCCTGAGCCGGTGGGGAAGTAGGCGAAGCTGTCCGTGGACAGGTCGACCACGTCCTCGAGGTAGTTCCAGCGGTCCCCCGGCGGCTGGTTCCAGGGGGTCGGCGCCACCGAGCGACGGGAGTGGGCGGCGGTCAGCTCCGTGGACAGCGCCTCGTCGCGCACCGCGAAGCTGAACTTCGGGTTGACGGGGTGCTCCTCGCTGAAGGTCACCGGCATGAACAGCGTGTCCTGCGGGGCGAAGGGCGCGAAGGGGTCCTGCTGGATCAGGTTGGTCTGGGGGAGGAAGGAGTTGAGGACGTTGCCGCGATCGGCGAACTGCTCCTTCGCCCCGTCCGCGGTCCACTGGCGAAAGGGAAAGCTGCGGGTGCCGTGCAGGACGAGGTCGCCCTGCTCCCGCGGCGCGACCACCCCCGAGTCGCTGTTCGCGGCGTTGACCGAGCTGGCGGCG
>CALCXL010000252.1 GCA_937907595.1 uncultured Pseudomonadota bacterium | reverse complement strand
GCCGCCGACGACGGTGACGATGCCGGGGAAGGCCTCCTTCAGCGCCCGGCAGGTGGCCTGGATGATCACGCTGTCGGGGTAGAAGTTGTTGGTGAAGGCGACGACGTCGGCCCCGAAGTCCTTGACCTCGGCGAAGAGATCGTGGCTGCGCAGCCGGTACTTGGCGTTGTCCACGATGCGGACGTGGTGGGGCGGGGAGATGGCCGCCGCGCAGATCGCCAACCCCAGGGGTGGGAAGTTGGTCAGCATGAAGTTGGTCGTCTGCCAGTAACGGGCAGGCGCCGTGGAGAGCAGCACGCGCATGCCCGAAGTGTAGCCGCCCTTCCGCCGATCGGCCGGATCCCCCCAAAGCGGGGAACCGACCCCCGGGGGGCTTCCTCCGCGCCCGACGCGGACCTACCGTGCGCCCGATGAGCACGCCCCCCCGCACCCTGAACACCCTCGACGCCACGCTGATCGGCCTGGGCGCGATCGTGGGGGGCGGAATCCTGGCCCTGGGCGGGCACGCGCTCGCTCGGGTGGGCCCCGCGGCGCTGCTGGTCTTCGCGATCAACGGCGTGTTTGCGCTGCTGACCGCCGGGGCCTTCGCCGAATTGGCCACCCGCTTCCCCGTCGGGGGCGGCGCCTACGCCTACGCGCGCCGGATCGTCTCCGTGCGCGCGGCCTTCTCCGTGGGCTGGGTGCTGTGGTTCGCCTACATCGTCGCGGGGGTGCTCTACGCCCTGGGCTTCGGCGTGTTCGCGGTGGCCCTGGCCAACGAGCTGATCGTCGACCAGGCCCAGGCGGGCTGGCTGCAGGACCCGCGCTGGCCCGCGGCGCTGGGACTGACCGCCATCGGCGTGTACACGCTGCAGCTCCGGCGCAAGGGCGCGTCGGGCGGTCAGGGCGCGACCTGGGGCAAGCTGCTGGTCTTCGCGGTCCTGATCGGCGCCGGTCTGGCCCGGATCCCCGGCCTCGGCGTGGCGCAGGCGGTCGACTCCCTCAAGGGCACCTTCTCCGCCCCCTTCGGCGCGCTGATGGGGTCCATGGGCCTCACCTTCATCGCGCTGCAGGGCTTCGACGCCATCGCGACGGTCGCCGACAAGGTCAAGGATCCCGAGCGCACCCTGCCCCGGGCGCTGCTGGGATCCGTCGCCCTGGCCCTGGCCTTCTACCTGCCCCTGCTGCTGGTGACCGTGATCGGCGGCGCCCCCGCTGGCAGCACCATCCAGGACATCGCGACCTCGCAGCCGGACACCGTGCTCGCCGCCGCCGCCGGGAACTACGCGGGGGAGGTGGGCTTCTGGGCGGTGCTGGTGGCCGGCGTGCTCGCCATGCTGAGCGCTCTGCAGGCCAACCTGCTCGCCGCCAGCCAGGTCGCCCGCACCATGGCCGACGATCGCACGCTCCCCCGGGGGCTCGCCGCCCTGCACCCCCGCTTCGGGACGGCCACGTCGGCCCTGCACGCCACCGCCCTCGCCATGGCCTCGGTGCTGCTCATCGTCCCGGACCTGCAGTCGGCGGGCGCGGCCGCGTCGCTCATCTTCCTGCTCACCTTCGCCGCCGTGAACGGCATGGCCTGGCTGGCCCGGCGACGCCTTGCCCCCGCCACGGACGCCTTCCTCCTCCCCCTGTTCCCGGCCCTGCACGTGGTCGCCGGATCCGCCTGCGCGGTGCTGCTGCTGGGCCAGGTGCTGGACGCCCCGGACGCCGCGGGGGTGATGGTGCTGTGGCTGGGGGTGGGCGGGCTGCTGTACTCCGCCCTGTTCGCTGGCCGGGCCGAGGCGGCCGACGCCTTCGCGGAGGCGCACGACCCCGCGCTCCCCCAGGGCCGCGGGCGCTCCTCCCTGGTCCTGGTCCCGGTGTCCAACCCCGACCACGCGGCCAGCCTGGTGGAGCTGGCCACGGTCGTGGCGCCGCCGGGGACAGGCGACGTCCTGCTGCTGACGGTGGTGCGCGAGGCGAGCGCCGACGCGATCGACCGGGGGCAGACCGTCATGCGGCGGGCGCTGCTCCGATCGGCAGACACAGGCCGCATGCCCCAGGCGCTGACCGTCTTCGGCGACTCCCCCTCCGAGCAGATCCTGGCCGTCCGCCGGCAGCACGGCTGCCAGAGCATCGTGCTCGGCCTGCGGGAGCTGGGCAGCGACCGCCCCGAGGGCCCCCTGGACGCCGTCCTCCAACAGGCTCGCACCGACGTCGTGGTGCTGCGCGCGGCGGCGGAGTTCCGGGTCTCGGACGCCCGCAACATCCTGGTCCCCATCGGCGGTCGATCCACCCACGACGAGCTGCGGGCACGCCTCCTGGGCGCCCTCCAGCGCACCGGCGAGCGGCACGTCACGTTTCTGCGGGTGCTCCCGCCGGACGCCAGCGCAGACGACGAGCGCGAGGCCCAGAGGCAGCTGGAGTACATCGCCGCCGACGAGGCGCCCGGCCACGCGACGGTCGACGTCGCGCGCCACGCCGACTTCGTGGGTCTCATCGAGGAGCGTGCCGCCCACACCGACCTGTTGGTGCTGGGCATGCTCCGCATCGGCCGGCGGGGGCGGGGCTTCGGCGGGGTCGCCCTGGAGATCGCGCGACGCACCGAGTGCGGGGCGGTGTTCATCGGCCGCAGGACCTAGCGTTCCGCTTCCCCCGGTCCCCGCCGACCCGACCCTGCCTCGCTGGAGTCACCGATGCCCGCCTCGATCGACCTCTCCCTGGAGGCCCCCGGCGTCGCCGCCCCCGTCGCCGAGGGGCTCTGGATCCTCGCCACCCGGCACCACGGCGGCGGCTTCACCCGCTTCCCCGAGGCCAACAACCGCGCGGTGATCCTCCGGCTGGAGCACCCCGACACGGGCCCCGGACTGGTGGTGGTCAACGCCACGGACCCCGCCCAGTCCTTCGAGCCGCTGCGCGACCTCTGCCGCTCGACCGGGCTGGACGTCACCTACGTGATTTCCCCCGGCGGGGGCCACCACAGCTACCTGGGTCCCTGGCACGACGCCTTCGAGGGGGCGCAGATCCTGATTGGCGCCGAGCGCGTCCCCCGCACCGCCAACGGGCGCGCCCTGCTCCAGCGGCCTCGGGTGGCGGTGATGGACCGGGCGGACCCGCTCCCCTGGTTCACCGGCCAGGTCGACGCCGTCACCTTCACCGGGCTGCTCGGCGCGAAGGAGTTCCCCTCCCCCACCGAAGGCGCCCCGGACTCCATCGGCCGGATGATGAAGGCGCTGTGGCACCTCAACGTGCCCAGCGATCCCTACGACGAACTCTGGCTGCACCACGTGGCCTCGAGCACCGTGCTGGCCGGCGAGAACCTCGCGCCGTACTGGACCGCCGAAGCTCACTCCCTGATGCCCTGGATGGTGCGCATAGCGGTGAAGGCGGAGAACGTCGCCGTGGCCACCGCCGCCCGCAAGGTGCACGACAAGGCCGCGGTCGCGGCCGCCTGGCGCGCCGTGGTGGCCTGGCCCGCGCGGCACCTGCTGCACTACCACGGCACGGTGGGGGGAGCGTTCGAGGGGGACGTGTCCAGCGCCCTGCGCGCCGCCGCCGTCGCGGCGAAGGAGCTGCCGGCCTGATTGGGTCGGCCAGTCCCCCGCTCGCCTACTCCGCGTCCCCGCCGCCGCCCACCCCGCCGATGAGGCTGCGGCCCAGGAACAGCACGCCCACCAGCAGGACCGCCAGCAGCGCGAAGCGCATGAAGCCCAGGACCGGAGCGTCCTTCGTCTGCACCTCGACCCGCTCCGAGTCGATCGCCTGGCTCTTGCGCTTCTGCCAGCGCGCCTCCTCCGACTGGCGGCTGGCGGCCGCCTTGCGGGCCTCATCCTGACGCCGGGCGGCCGCGGTGCCCTGGGGGCTCTGGTCCTTCGTACCGGCGACGCGGCCGGCGTGCACGGTGGTGCTGCCGTCCCCACCCTCCAGCTCGTACGTGCCGCTCTTGCGCACCTCCGAGGGCTTGTTGAAGCCGTCGTCGCTGGACTTGCTGCTCGCGCGTCCGCCGCCCCGCCCCCCCCCGGACCGCCCACCGCCCGTCGAGGACG
>CALCXL010000251.1 GCA_937907595.1 uncultured Pseudomonadota bacterium | reverse complement strand
CTCGGCCGCCACGCCCTGCGCGATCTTGTACAGCTTCTCCAGGATGGAGCCGGTAATCTCCTGCTCGAGGAGGGCCATCTCCTGCTGGTTCTCCATGACCGTCTGCTGGAACGCCATCATCGTCTGCTGCAGCGCGCTCTCCTTCTCCGAGAGCGCCTCCGCCGACAGCATGACCTTCTGGGCTTCCAGCTCTTCCTGCATCTGCGCGACGCTCGCGCGCTCCGCCTCCAGCTTCAGGCGGGCCTTCTCAAAGCGCTCCTCCAGGCTGGCCTTGGCCTTCTTGCCCTCTTCAGATTCGTTGAGGGCCCGCTGGAAGTCGACGACGGCGATCTTCGACTGTGCCAACGCCGGGGCGGCGGAGAGCAGGAGCAGCAGGGCAGCAAGGGGGGCAACGGCGATGCGCATGAGCTTCCTCGTCTTCGGTTTCACGCGGGGCGCGCGAGGATACCAGCGCTGCGCCCACGGTCAATCTGCACGATCGGGAGGACCGGCCACGCTCAACCCGAGGGTCGCCGCCTGCATTCCCCAAGGCCGCAACATCGCCTCCAACGGATCGTTAGACTCGCGCGCGCCACCCCCGGAGGAGCCCGTCATGTCCCGCCCAGAAGCCCCCGCCCCCTTGGACCTGAGCGAGCGCGGAGCGCCCATCGACGGCGCCCCCCAGCGCCTGGACCGCCGGCTCTACTTCCAGCTCCTCGTGTTCGACGTCGCCCCCACGGACAGCCCCACGTCGGCCCTGTCCGAGCTGTCGGAGCACCTGGAGCAGCGCCGAATCGAGTCGGTGCTCTACGTCGATCTACACAACCCCCGCGGCATCGCCCTGCTGACCTGGTCCGAGGACCCCGATCACTTCGTCAAGGCGGTGCGGCCCCTCGTCGACCACGGCCCCCTGCACTCGGTCGCCGCGCGCGAGGGGTGGAGCATGTTCGGCCGGACCTACGCCTCGGGCTACGAGCGGGACCTGGCCCACTGGCTGCTGGAGCGCCCCCGGGACACCGTGCTGCACGAGGAGTGGGGCTGGGCGATCTGGTACCCGCTGCGCCGCAAGGGCCCCTTCAACCGCCTGGACCCCAAGGAGCAGGGCGCGATCCTGCGGGAGCACGGCACCATCGGCCGCCAGTACGGCGCCGGCGACCTGGCTCACGACGTCCGCCTGGCCTGCGCCGGCCTGGACTCCCGCGACAACGACTTCGTCATCGGCCTGGTCGGCAAGGATCTACACCCCCTGTCCCACGTCGTGCAGACGATGCGGGGCACCACGCAGACGGCGGAGTGGATGGAGCAGATGGGCCCCTTCTTCGTGGGGCGCAAGGTCTGGCAGCACCGCCACGAACCCTGATCAGCCGGTCAGGGCCCGCTGGCTGAGGGCGCTGGAGACGAAGCTGCGGCTGATGCCCAGGGCGGCGTCCAGGCCCCGCTTGAGCTGCGCGGGCTCCCGCATGCGCCCCAGCGCGAACTTCGCGAAGCGGGGGCGGAAGTAGAAGTGCATGTAGGTCTCGGTGACCATCTGGCTGATCTCGTCGTCGCTCAGGTCGGTGTCCAGGCGAACGACCGGCTGGACCGGTGTGCCGTGCAGGATGTGCTCCCTCCAGAAGTCCACGCCCGTCTTCGCCATGATCTCGTTGTAGATCGGCGTCTTGGGCAGCGGGAAGAGGGACGCCACCTGCACCAGGTCGATGGGAAGTGACGTGAGCAGCCGCCGCGTCATGGCGACGGTGTGCCGGTCCTCCAGGGGGTTGCCGATCATCACGAAGGCCAGGACCTCGTAGCCCCGGGCCTTGGTGGCCCGGATGACCTCGGAGATGTGGTCGGTGGAGACCATGCGCTTGTCGACGCGCTGCAGGACGCGGTTGCTCCCGCTCTCGATCCCGTAACAGATGCGCCGGCAGCCCGAGTCCCACATGCGGTCGAGCAGCGCGGGGTCCAGGGCGTCGGTGCGCGCGCGGATCGACCAGATCATGTCCTTGCTGAGGCCGCGGCGGTCCAGCTCATCGCAGATCTCGTAGACGCGGGCCCGCTTGATCGTGAACACGGGGTCGAAGAAGTCGACCTCGCGGATCCCGAACTCGCGGTAGCAGACCTCCATCTCGTCCACGATCGACTGCGCGCTGCGTTGGCGGACGGCGTCGCCGCGGAGGATGCAGAACTCGCAGCGGAAGGGGCAGCCGAAGTTGGACATGGCCGCGGTGAAGTGGTGGCGGGTGGACACGATGGAGAAGTGCTTCTCCGTGGGCCACAGCTCCCGCGCCGGGTAGGGCATGCCCTCGTCCGTCTTGGGGCGCGGGGCTTCGGGCACCACCACGACCTCCCCGTCGGGGCCTCGGAAGACGGCCCCGGGCACCGCGCTCAGATCGCCGCCCTCCTGGTCCGCCACCAGCAGATCGGTCAGGGCGACGTCCGCGTGGCCCGCCAGCCCCAGGTGGATGCAGCGGTGCTGGAGTGTCTCCTTCGGGTAGCACTCCATGTGGATGCCGCCGACGAGGATCCGGGTGTCCAGGGCCTCGGAGAAGCCCTGCATCCAGGCCAGGGACGACAGCCAGTCCACCGTCGCCAGGGTGAAGCCGACGTAGTCGGGGGCGAAGCCGCGCACCCGCTCGATGGCCTCGGGCAGCCGCATGCCCAGGGTCGGGCAGTCCAACAGCAGGACGTCGGCCCCGTCCCGGGTCAGCGCGCCGGCGACGTAGCCGAGCGTGAGCGGCGGAATGGCGCCCAGGAACCGGGCGTTGTCCTGGTGGCTGGCGAGCTCCACGTCCAGGAAGGTGGGAAAGACCAGCGCCACGCGCAGGCCCGCCAGGCGTCCGATCGGCTGGCTGCGGCCTGGGGTCTGCGGCGTCATGCACACAAAGGTAGCCTGCGGGACACGCGGCCGCACCGGCGGCTCGGGAGGATGCATGCGAGAGATCGCTGTGGGGGCCATCGCGCTCCTCATCGGCCTGGTCATCGGGGGCGTAGGGCCCCGGGCCGAGCTCAACCGGATGATGCAGACCGTGCAGTCCGTGGACGCCGAACGCTGCAAGAACACCTTCGGCGAGGACCTGGCGACCTTCTTCGGCGGCGCCCAGGCCGGCGGGCTGCCCCTGGTGGCCCCCGCGCCCCGCAGCGCCCCCCCCGAGACCCGGGCCGCCATCGAGAGCGGTCCGGATCCCCGCGACGCCGAGGTCGAAGCCGCCCTGGCGCAGATCGAAGCCGACGAGGCCGCCGCCACCCAGGAGGTCGCCGACGGCATGCGCGCGGCCCTGGAGAACGGCGAGGAGCTCGAGATCGCCCGTTCGGCCCTGGAGCTGCGGCGCGCCCAATCCCGCCAGGCGCTGATCGAAGCCGCCGACCCCGACGACCAGCAGCTCTCCACCATCGACAACGCCTACGACGCCATGAACGAGACGCTTGAAGGGCTGGCGGGCGGCCTGGCGGAGCTGGTGCTGAGCGGCGGGGAGCCGGACCGACGGCAGGCGATGGTGTTCGCCGCCGACGCCCTGGACGCCATGCTGGTGGCCGAAGATCAGGTCCTGGGCGCGCTGGACGAGGGGCAGCGCGCCGATCTGGACGCCGACGTCGCCAACCCCTTCAACCACGTGGCCCCGGCCCTCATCGACGCCCTCATGGACCTGGACGCGGATCAGTGACCGCCCTGCGCTCTCTGCGCGATGCCCTGCTGATCGCCCGCTTCCAGCTGGCCCGAGCCGTGCGGACCCGGAGCGCGCTGGCCCTGTGCCTGCTGTATCTGCTCGGCTCCACCGGGGCCACCTACGTCTTCACGCGCATCCTGCTGCAGATCGAGAACGAGACCGCGCGCGTGCTGAAGGTGCCGATCGTCGAGCGGCCCGGCGCCATGCTCGACACCCTGCGGGAGCGCGGCGATCTGGCGAACATCCTGGAGCCGCTGGTGGGGCGTGAGGATCTGGTGGGCTGGGCGCTGGAGCAGCCGATCCTGACGATCGTGCACTTCTGGTTCGCCCTGGGCGTGCTCCCCTTCCTGGCCGTGGCCGTGGGCGCCGAGTCCGTGGCCCCCGACGCCCGCGACCGCTCCCTGCGCTTCGAGCTGGTCCGCACGGGGCGGCTGGAGCTGATCGCGGGCCGCTTCCTGGGCCAGGGGGTGCTGCTGCTGGTGGCCACGGTCTTCGCCACCCTGGGCACCTGGGCGGTGGCGATGGGCGCGATGGTCGAGCAGCCGGCGGGGCTGCAGGCGACGACCCTGCTGGCGTCAGCCCCGCGCCTGTGGCTGTGGTCCCTGCCCTTCCTGGGCCTGGGCGTGGCCTGCTCGCAGCTGACCTCCACCGTGAACTTCGCTCGGAGCCTGGCCCTGGGTGCGGCGGTGGGCACCTGGATCCTCTTCGGCGTGACGAAGACCGACTGGGCCCAGGGGCAGCCCTACTTCGGCGCCCTGCTGGAGCCCCTCCTGCCCCAGACCTACGTGCTGGACCTCTGGGGGCCGGGCTGGGCCTGGGCCGGTTCGGGGGCGATCCTGGCCCTGCTGGGCTTCGTGGCCGCGCTGGTCACCCTGCCGATCTTCGCGCGGAGGAACCTGTGACCGACGACGCCCTGCGCATCGAGGGCCTGCGCAAGCGCTACGGCCGCCGCGCCCCCTGGGCCCTGGACGGCCTGGACTGCCGCTTCCCCCGGGGCGCCCTCTGCGGGCTGGTCGGCCCCAACGGCGCCGGCAAGACGACGCTGTATTCGGTGGTCTGCGGCTTCCTGCCGCCGGACGGCGGCTCCGTGGACCTGCTCGGCGAGGGCCCCTTCGATCCCTGGCGCTTCAAGGGGCGCGTGGGCGTGCTGCCCCAGGACGCGGAGATCCAGGGGCGCCTGACGTGCTCCGAGTTCCTGCGCTACATGGGAAGCCTGCAGGGCCTGCCGTCAGCGAAGGCCCGCAGCGAAGCCGATCGCGTGCTGCGCGGCGTGCGGCTGCACGAGCGCCAGGACAGCCTCGTGGGCAGCCTGTCCCACGGCATGCGGCGGCGGCTGGCCGTGGCCTCGGCCCTGCTGGGATCGCCCGAGCTGGTGCTGCTGGACGAGCCGACGGCGGGCCTGGACCCCGCCCAGGCGGCCAGCCTGCGGGACGAGCTGATCGCGCTGCGGGGCACGTCCACGCTCATCGTCTCCTCCCACAACCTGGTGGAGCTGGAGCGCATCTGCGACTGGGTGGTGCTGCTGGAGCAGGGCCGCTGCGTGCGGCAGGGCACCGTGGCCGACGTCACCGGGCAGCGTCAGCTGGTCACCTGGCGGTTGGGGCCCGGGGAGGTGCCCCTGGAGGCCCTGCGCGCGGCCCTGCCGGAGCATGAGCTGCAGGTCCCCTCCCCCGGGCTGCTGGTGCAGCGGGCGCCGGCGGACTCGGATCTGGACGCCAGCGCCGTGGTGATCGCGCGGGAGCTGGCCGCAGCCGGGGTGGGATTGCGGGGCCTGCAGCGCGGCCGCAGCCTGGAAGAGAGCTTCCTGGCCACGACCGCGGGCTGATTGCGAGGGCGCGATGGGGGGGCTCTACGTCGCCCCGGATCGGCCGCTACTGCGGCTCGATCTTCAGCTCCTTCTTCTTGACCGACGGCGCCACGGGGCGCGTGGGCGCGGCGACGATCTCCAGGAGCTCGACGTCGAACACGAGCATGCCCGCGGGCGCACCGGGCCGGCCCTTGTAGGCCAGGTCCTCGGGGATCCAGAAGCGCGCCTTCTCGCCGATCTTCATGAGCTGCAGGCCCTCGGTCCAGCCGGCGATGACCTTGTTCAGGGGGAACACGGCGGGCTTGCCGCGCTGCACCGAGCTGTCGAACTGCTTTCCGTCCGTCGTCCAGCCCGTGTAGTGCACGCGCACGCGATCGGTGGCGGCCGGGTGCACGCCGTCGCCGGCCTCCAGGGTCTTCCACTTCAGCCCCGACTCCGTGCTCTTGGCGTCCGAGGGGGCCGCAGCCACGTCGGCGGGCGCCGGCAGCGGCGGGGGCGGCTCCTCGAAGCTGATCAGCTCGATGTCGAACACCAACATGCCCGACGGGGCGCCGGGGCGGCCCTTGTAGGCCAGCTCCTCGGGGATCCAGAAGCGGCGCGACTCGCCCACCTTCATGAGGCCGACGCCCTCGGTCCAGCCGGCGATGACGCGGTTCAGGGGGAACACGGCGGGCTTGCTGCGCTTGTAGGAGCTGTCGAAGTTGGTGCCGTCGGTCTGCCAGCCCTTGTAGTGCACGGTGACCTTGGCCTCCGGCGTGGGGGTTGCGTCGCCGGTGGGCGGGGTCAGCACGCGCCAGGCCAGCCCCGACTCGCTCTTCTGGGCGTCGGCGGGCACGGCGGCCACGTCGGCGGGCGCCTCGTAGGACTGGGGGGCGGGGGTGGCCGACGCGTCCGGTGCCGGGGTCACGGCGGCGGGGGTGGCTTCGGGGCTGGGCGCGGGGGCGGGGGGCTCGTCCCCCCCACCGCAGGCGGCGAGGAAGACAGCGGCGAGGATCGGACGCAGGCGCATGGGGCTCTCCAGGGGGTCAAGCCGAGCGCGCGACCGCGGGTCGGCCGGGCGCTCGCAGGTCGGGTTCAGGTCAGTTGAAGGCGTAGGGCTCGCTGAGCGTGAAGGTCCCCACGGCGGCGTCGAAGGAGCTGCCGTCGGCCCGATGCATGGCGAAGCTGCCGGACATGGAGCCCACCGGCGTGCTCAGGGGG
>CALCXL010000250.1 GCA_937907595.1 uncultured Pseudomonadota bacterium | reverse complement strand
ATCACCCCATCCAAGCTGGTCGTGCCGTCGTAGGTGCCCATGGCCGGGGCGCGGGTCTGGCCGCCGGTCAGGGAGTTCCCGCTGATCTCGCCGCCGACCAGGCTGACGTCGGCGCCGGTGGTGAAGATGCCGCCGCCTTCGATCCAGATGGAGCCGACGCAGGTGCCCTCGTTGTCCACGACGTCCAGGTCGGTGGCCGTCAGCGAGCCGGCGGCGACGTGCAGCCCCACGCCCAGCAGGTTGTCCGACGTGGCGATGTCGGCGACGTTGCCCGCGATCGTGACGCCCTGCAGGTTCAGGTCGCCCGTGGCGCGGATGCCGACGCCCTCGCAGGGGCCGCCGTCGCAGAGGTTGTCGCTGACGACGACGTCCACGAGCAGGGACTGGGCCAGGGGGTCGCGGATCCAGATCCCCGCGCCGCTGTTGGCGTGGCCGCCGGTGATGGTGAGGCCCTCCAGGTCGACGACCTCCACGCCCGTGGCGAACTGCAGCACGCGGTCGACGCCGTCGCCGTCGAGCACCGACAGATCCGAGCCGGCGCCTTCGATGCGCAGGTTCTTGTTCACGACGGCGGTGCCCGTGTGGGTGCCCGCCTCGACGCAGATCAGGTCGTCGGCCACTGCCGCGTCCACGGCCTCCTGCACCGTGGCGAAGGCGCTGGGCACCACGTGCTCGCCCGGCCCGCCCGCGCAGTCGTTGTCCAGGCCGTCGCAGACCTCGACCCCGCCGGGGTAGGCGGCGGCCGCTCCGTCGTCGCAGTCGCCGGGGGCGGCGCCGGTGTCGCCGTCGGGGTCGGTGCAGGCCTCCACCTCGGCGCTGTAGCCGTCGCCGTCGGCGTCCACCGGGAAGAGGGAGGTCAGGCCCTCGTCGACGTCTCCGTCGCAGTCGTTGTCGACGCTGTCGCAGACCTCCGTGAAGGAGGGCGCGTTGAGCGCCTCGTCGTCGTCGCAGTCCTCGTCGACGTCGACGTAGGCGTCGCAGTCGATGAACGCGCCGTCGCCGTCGTCGTCGTCGCCGGCCGCGGAGTCGTCGTCGCCGACCGCGGAGTCGTCGTCGCCGCCCGTGTAGTCCACGAAGCCGGGCGCCACGCCGGTGATGTCGCGTGGCGAGATCAGGTCCCGCGCACCGTCGGCCGCACGAAGGCCTGGGCGCGCTCCTCCACCGCCCGGCCCACATGGCAGCCGCCGATGTGATCGTTCACCAGGCCCATCGCCTGCATGAACGCGTACACGGTGGTGGGCCCCACGAAGCGCCAGCCCCGCCGCTTCAGCTCCTTCGACAGGGCCACGCTGGCCTCGCTCGTCCCGATGCTGCGCAGGCTCGCCCAGTCCAGGGGCGCGGTCCGACGCTCGGGCTCCCAACCCCAGAACCACGCCGCCAGCGAGCCGGCCTCGGCCCGGAGCTCCTGCGCGCGCCGGGCGTTGTTGAGCGTGGCGTCGATCTTTCCGCGGTGCCGCACGATGCCGGCGTCGGCCATCAAACGCTGGACGTCGGCCTCCCCCATGGCGGCCACCCGGTCGATGTCGAAGCCGGCGAAGGCCGCGCGGAACGCCTCCCGCTTCTTGAGGATGGTCAGCCAGGACAGGCCCGACTGGAAGCCCTCCAGGCACACCTTCTCGAACAGCCGCGCGTCGTCGTCGACCGGGAACCCCCACTCCGTGTCGTGGTAGGGCCCGTAGAGGGGGTGGCTGGCGGCCCAGGCGCAGCGGGGGCGTCCCTGGTCGTCGCGGGCGATGCCCTCGGGGTCGGTCATGGCGGGGGCTCCGGGGGGGCTGCGGGCGCGGGACGGTGGGAGGGGGCAGTCTGGCATGGCGGCTCGCGGCGGGCGACGATCGATCCCCAGGGGCCCCGATCCCGCTTGCGTTGGGGGGGCGCGCCGCACACACTCGCGCCGCCGATCCCACCGGAGGCCTCCTGATGACCCGATCCCTGCTCCTGCTCGCCCTCCTGCTCACCGCCTGCGTCGAACCCGCCGCGGAGGAGGAGCCCCCGCCCGTGGAGCCCCAGGCGCTGCCGACGGTGCAGGGCCTGCAGCCCTCCGTCGACCTGGATCCCAGCGACGACGTGGCCGAGTACGCCATGACCGTGCGCGAGGGCTCGGTGGAGCTGGTCGCCGGCCAGATGGTGGAGGCCTTCACCTACGACGGCATGAGCCCCGGCCCCCTGCTGCAGGTGCGGCGCGGGCAGCTCATGCGCGTGCACGTCACCAACGACCTGGACGAGCCCACCACGGTGCACTGGCACGGCCTGCGCATCGACGTCGCCATGGACGGCGTGGTCATGGGCAACATCCCGGCCATCGCCCCGGGCGACACGTTCGTCTACGAGTTCACGCCGCCTGACGCCGGCACCTTCTGGTTCCACCCCCACGTGCGCAGCAACGTGCAGGTGGAGGCCGGCCTCTACGGCGCGCTGGTGGTGCACGAGGACGCCGCCCTGGCGCCGTCGGTGGACGCTGATCGCATCTTCGTGCTCGACGACGTGCTGCTGGAGGACGGCGTGATCGCCGAAGAGTCCAGCAACCACATGGTCCAGATGCACGGTCGGTTCGGAAACACGCTGCTGGTCAACGGCCAGGAGGACCCGCTGTCCATCGACCTGCGCCCCGACGGCGTGGAGCGCTGGCGGCTGGTGAACACGGCCAACGCGCGCACGATGGTGTTCCGCTTCCCCGGGTTGTCCGTGCGTGAGGTCGGCGCCGACGGCGGCCTCTGGCCCCAGGAGTGGACCCGCAGCATCGACGAGCTGACGCTGCCCGTCGGCGCGCGGGCAGAGCTGGAGGTCCGGCTGGACGGCGACGAGGGCTCCCTGGAGCAGGTCGTGCTCGCCCTGGACGCCAACAACGACGTGATCGAGGTGCCGGTTGACCGCGCCCTGGTGACCCTGGACGGCGACGCCGCCGCCTCGGACGCCTCCGGCTTCACCGCGGACCCGCCCATGGCCCTGCCCGACGTCGACGGCGCGGACGAGCATGTATTGGCTGTGTCCGCGGTCAACGGCGCCGACGGCGTCACCTGGATGCTCAACGGCCGGGCCTGGCCCGAGGCCAGCGACTGGGTGGTGGACCAGAACGTCCCGGTGATCATCGAGGTCCAGAACGACCTGGGCCCCGAGCACCCCTTCCATGTGCACGGGCAGTTCTTCTCCGTGCTGGAGCGGGACGGCGCCCCGGCCGACGAGCGGGGCCTGCGGGACACCGTGCTGGTGCGCGGCGGCACGACCGTGCGCATCGCCACCGACTTCTCCAACCCGGGCACCTGGATGGTGCACTGCCACATCCTGGAGCACGCCGAGCGCGGGATGATGACGACGGTGGAGGTGGTGCCTTAGGGGGAGGCCTTCCGAGGGGCGCCCCCCTCGCAGACCCCCTTCAGGGCGGGCACCTGCTTGTTCATCGCCTCGCGGAACACCCCGCTCATCAGGCTGAACAGGAGGCTCTTCAGCGTCGACGGCGTGTGCGCCGCCAGCGTGAACTGCACGCGGCTGCCGCGGCCGTCGGGCGTCACCTTCCTGCGGGTGTCCCAGACCGCGCCGTGGGTCTCCGCGACGAAGCGAACGGTGCGGGCCGAGGCGTCGCACTCGGCGAATTCCTGGTCCTCGGCCTGGGTCTCGTTTCCCATGCGGCCAGGCGCCGTCCCCGCCCCCCCGGATCGACCCGGCCAGGGGGTGGGCGGTCGTCGGCGTGAGCCTGCGCATTCAGCGCGACACCCACCGTCCGAGCATGGTAAGAGTTGGCAGATTCCAGAGGAGAAGAGAAGCTTGCAACATGACGACGATCTGCTGACGGTCCCCGAGGTAGCGGCGCTGCTTCGCGTGAGTCCGAAGACTGCATACACCCTGGTCCAGGCCGGCGACCTGCCGGGCTTCAAGGCGGGGGGCCAGTGGCGGTTCCGTCGCCTGGAGATCGACGCATGGATGGCGCAGCGCGCGTCCACCCACCGCCCCGCGGAACGGAAGAACGATGAAGCGAGCGATCGTCAGGCACCGAACGTGAGCGCCCCCCCAGCGGACAAGACGGGCTCGCTCGGCTTCGAGGACACCCTGTGGGCGGCGGCTGACGTGCTGCGCAACAACATGGATCCGGCCGAGTACAAGCACGTGGTGCTCGGGCTGATCTTCCTGAAGTACATCTCGGACGCGTTCGAGGAGCGCCGCGAGCAGATCATCAAGCTGCTGTCGGACCCGGAGTCGCGGGAGTTCGTGGCCGACCTGCGGGCGCGGGACACCGAATTGGGCGAGCGGCTGGAGGACCGCGACGAGTACACCGCGGAGAACGTCTTCTGGGTGCCCCACCAGGCCCGCTGGCCGTACCTCCGCGGGCAGGCAAAGCAGCCGGACATCGGCACGTGCCTGGACGCCGCCATGGACGCGATCGAGGCCGACAACCGCGCGCTCAAGGGCGCCCTCCCCCGGGTCTACGCCCTGCCGGCCCTGGACAAGCACCGGCTGGGCGAGCTCATCGACCTCATCTCCGGCATCGGCCTGGGCACCGCCGCGCACCGCGAGAAGGACACGCTGGGCCGCGTCTACGAGTACTTCCTCTCCCGCTTCGCCTCGGCGGAGGGGCGCGGGGGAGGGGAGTTCTACACGCCCAGCAGCCTGGTCTGGGTGCTGGTGGAGATGCTGGAGCCCTACGAGGGCCGCGTGTACGACCCCTGCTGCGGCTCGGGCGGGATGTTCGTGCAGTCCCTCAAGTTCATCACCGCCCACGGCGGCCGGCGGGACGCGGTGACGGTCTACGGCCAGGAGTCCAACGCGACGACCTGGCGCATGGCGCGGATGAACATGGCGATCCGGGGCATCGAGGCCAAGCTCGGCGAGCAGCACGGGGACACGTTCCACCGCGACCTCCACCCGGACCTCCGCGCGGACTTCGTCCTGGCCAACCCGCCCTTCAACGTCTCCAACTGGGGCGGGGAGCGGCTCGCTGAGGACGTGCGCTGGAAGCAGGGCACGCCGCCGGCCGGCAACGCGAACTTCGCCTGGCTCCAGCACATCGTGCAC
>CALCXL010000249.1 GCA_937907595.1 uncultured Pseudomonadota bacterium | reverse complement strand
TCGTCGTCGTCGGGGCCCGCGTCGTCGTCGTCGGGGCCGGCGTCGTCGTCGTCGTCGTCGGGGCCAGCGTCGTCGTCGTCGGGACCGGTGACCCGGGAGAACGACCCCGGGGCGCTGCCGCAGCCGAGCAGGCCGATGGAGAGTGTGAGCAGGATCGATCGAAGCATGCCGGGCCCCCGCCTTTCGTAGGGCCAGCCACGACCCTAGCCCACGCGCCCTCGGGAGCGAAGCTTGCGGGCAGCTGGCCTCCCGGGGGAGCCTGACAGTGCCCGCGCGGGCGAGGTCGATGCGCGGGGAGGGAGCCCCTCGGGACCGGCGCGCCCCGGCGAAGGCGACGGGAGGACGAGGACGGCCGTCCAGGTCCTGCCGAGGGGCCGGACGATCGGTCCTCCGCTGCTAGGCTCCCCAACGGAGGCACGGTGGACATCGAGGACATCAAGCCGCTGCTTCCCCTGGAGGCGGTGGAGGTCGATCGGCTCTGGGCCGAGTGGCGGCGGGGCGGGGGCTCCGCGGGGCCCGATCTGGACCCCTTCGTCACCTCCATGCGCGACGCCGACCTCATCGACGACGTCACCTGGCGCGGGCTGCTGGTGGGCGGCGAGCTCCACCTGATGAGCACCAGCGGGATGATGGCCGCCGACGGCGCGCTGCCCGACAGCCTCAGCGAGCGCTTCCTGATGCTCGGCCTGCTGGGGAAGGGGGCGATGGGCGAGGTGCACCTGGCCCAGCAGCGCGACCTCAAGCGCAAGGTGGCGGTCAAGCGGCTGCGGCCCCAGCACGCCCAGAGCGACCGCATGCTCGATCGCTTCCTGCGCGAGGTGCAGATCACCGCGCAGCTCGACCACCCCAACATCGTGCCCATCTACGCCATCGAGTACGACGACGAGGACGCGCCCGTCGCCGCCATGAAGCTGGTGCAGGGGCACACGCTGCGCGAGTTCCTCAAGCGCACGCTCGATCTGCGGCTCGCCGAGCAGATCGACCCCGAGCACTCCCTGCCGCGCCGCCTGGACCTGTTCCTGAAGCTCTGCGACGCCCTGGCCTACGCCCACGAGCGCGGCATCGTGCACCGCGACCTCAAGCCGGACAACGTGATGATCGGCGGGTGGGGCGAGGTCTATGTGATGGACTGGGGCATCGCCCGCAGCGTGCGCGAGCCCGACGAGGACCTGCACATCGGCGCCGCCTGGGAGGCCGAGGGGGGCTCGGACGAGCGCACGGGCGACTTCGGCAGCGAGCTCGGCGCGGTCATCGGCACCCCCCGCTACATGTCCCCCGAGCAGGCGCGGGGCGACGCCGCCCTGGACACCCGCAGCGACCAGTACAGCCTGGGCCTGCTGCTGTTCGAGCTGGTGGCCCTGCGGCCGGCGAACCCGGGGACCAACGCCAAGGAGGCGGTGGAGGCGGCCCTGGAGGGCCGGCTGGCGCCCCTGGAGCACGCCGTGCCGGGGGTGCCGATCCCGGCCGAGCTGCGCGCCATCGTGCAGCGCGCCACCCAGGCGCAGCCCGAGGACCGCTACTCGTCCGTGGCCGAGCTGGGTCAGGACGTGCGCCGGTACCTGGACGGGGAGGCCGTATTGGCCCGGCCGGACAACCCGCTGCAGGCGACCATGCGGTGGATCAGCCGGAACCGGGCCTCCGCGCTGGTGCTGATCCTGGCCCTGGTGGTGACCGCCTTGCTGGCCGTGACCTGGTCCCTGGTCCGTCAGGAGTCGGTGCGCCAGGAGGCGGCCCTGCGGCAGGAGCACCTGGGCGCCGCGCTGACCCAGGTGGCCGAGCGCGCCGGAGCCATCGACGAGGAGTTCCTGCGGCTGCAGGGCCTGCTGCGCGAGCTCGGTGGGGCGGCCCACCAGGCGATGACGCTGCCGCCGCCGGAGTCGGTGTCGTACACCCTGGACAGCCAGTTCGACGATCCGGCCCAGGCCCCCGCCGACTTCGGTCCGTCGACGCGCTACGGCAAGGCGATCAGCACCGACGCCGCCGTGATCCGCCTGGCGCCGGCGTTGGTCCTGGAGGACGTCGAGGACCAGGTGCGCCGCCTCGCCCACCTGCGCACCGACTTCCAGCGGCTGATGCTCGCCAGCCACGACGAGCGCGACGCCTTCCTGCCCCCCGATCGCCGGCGCCACGCGATCGCCGAGCAGGGGGTGCCCATCGTCTGGGCCTTCTTCGCCAGCGAGCAGGGCGTGCACGCGGCCTTTCCGGGCAAGGGCGGCTACGGCGCCGACTACGACCCCCGCCAGCGCCCCTGGTACCGGCTGTCCGCGCACAAGGCCGGCCCCCAGTGGGGCAACCCCTACGTCGACGCCCAGGGGCAGGGCATGCTGCTGCCCTTCACCATGTCGGTGTACGACGAACAGGGCGTCCTGGCCGGCGTGGCGGGCATGGAGCTGACCTTTCGCTACCTCATCGACAACCTGCTGGAGCTCCCCTCGCTCCCCGGGGTGCAGGAGACCTTCCTGGTCACCGACACCGGCCGCGTGGTGGTGCGCAGCGGCGCAGGCAGCGACTTCTCCGAGTCGCTCACGGCCGACGGGGCGCTCCAGCTGAGGACCCTGGACGACCCCGAGGTCGTGGCGGCGATGGCCCAGGGGAAGTCAGGCCACCGCCTCGACGGCGATCGGCTGGTGGCCTGGCAGCGCATGCACGCCCTCGGCTGGTTCTACGTGGCGCGCGCGGACCGGCACGCGGTGCTGCACGGCGGACAGTAGGGCGGTCGATCCCCCGTCGGGTCGGCGCCCCCAGCGGTCCCGGCGACCCGCTGCGACCCGTCCCCGGACCTACTGCGTGATCGCCAACGCGAAGGCGTCGCCCCAGGCCAGGGCGTCGGCGAGGCCGCGCACGGAGCCGGCCATGCTGCGGGTGGGCACGCGCTGCTCGCCGCTCAGGGTGGCGGTGAGGCCGAAGACGGAGCCGGGCGGCAGGGCGATCAGGCGCTCGGCCGTGCCCTCGGGAAAGATCCAGGCGCTCGTCGCACCCACCGTCAGGGCCGCGGGCAGCGCGGGCAGGGTCGTGGCCGTCGCCTCCACCCGGTCGACGGGCTTCGGTGACTCCATCGCCGCCAGCTGATCGTGCCAGGCGTCGTCGTCGGGGCTGCGCCAGAGGGTCGGCGGGCCCAGGTCGGTGGCGGCGGACGGGAAGCGCAGCACCACCCCCGAGACGGTCAACGCGGCCCCCTTCGCCGGCGCGGAGGCGATGTAGAGCAGCTCGCCCTGGGGCGTGATCACCAGCCGGGCGGGGCAGTTGCGCATGCCGGTGTAGGGCAGACCCCCCGCGCAGCCGATGTCCTGGCTCACCCGCCACGCCGCGCGCCCGGTCGAGCGGTGGGCGTAGGCCACCCAGCCCGTGTCCAGCGAGGGCCGCACCGCCAGCTTGGGGTCCATGTCGCTCTGGCTGCGCAGGCCGTCGACCAGCCGGGCGATCACCTCCTCCAGCTGCGTCAGCCAGAGGGAGATCGCGATGGGGTAGGGCGGCGACGTCCCCATCTGCCGCGCCGATGCGCCGGCCCGCAGGTCGTGCAGCTGCTCGGCCAGGGCCCGCGCCTGCCCTGCGACGTGATCGACCTCGAAGCCGGGGATGCCCGCCAGCTGCAGCTTTGCGTTCTCCATCAGCTGGTCCAGGGCCAGGGACTCGGCGGGGGTCAGGGCCAGCCGATCGGGGCTGAGGCGGGCCCAGGGCTGGGCCACCAGGGACCACTCGAACAGCGCGAGGGTGGCGGCCTGCTGGGCGTGCACGGCGCTGGCGTGGGCCTGGGCGCAGGGGATGAGGGCGGCGCGCTCGTGCACGTCGGCCAGCAGCGCCTTCGGCTCAAGCTCCGCCCACGCGAGCTTGTGCACCGAGTCGACCAGCTTCACCTCCAGGGCGAGGGTGTGCAGCAGCTCCAGGGTGGGGCAGCGACGGTTCAGCTCCAGGGCGCCGGCCAGCTCCAGGGTCTGGGGCAGCAACTGCGCCTTCATCTCCTCGATCTGCTCGGGGCTGAAGGAGGGACCCGGGGGCGGCGTGACCGCGGCCGCGGGCGCTGCCATCAGCAAGAGGGCGACGAGGGCAGGCAGCAACGTTCGCATGGGGCGCTCCGATCGGGACGACGGCGCCCGCGGCCCCGCATCTACCAGTGCGACCGGGGTCGGCGCCAGGGGGGGGCGCGGCGGCGACGTCGAAGCATCGGACCCGTCGCCCCCAGACCCATGGGGTCACCCCAGCGCCGAAGGCCAGTTCCGGCTGATCCACTGGCGCCGATCGGCGCGCTGTTGCCACCCGTCGGCGTCGGCGTCGAGGCGGGGGGAGGAGGCGAAGAGGGCGTCGATCTGGCGATCCAGGGCTGCCGTCGCGGCCTCGTCCTCCACCAGCAGGAGCACCTCCGACTCCCAGTAGGCCGCCGTGATGTCGAGGTTGGCCGATCCCACCGTGAAGCGCTGCCCGTCGGCCGACAGCACCTTGGCGTGCACGTGGGGGAGGACCCGGACCAGCCCGGGGTCCCATCCGGGGCGCAAGGGCGCGGCGTACTCGTGCACCGCGGCGCCCGCCTTGACCAGGGTGTCCAGCCGACCGTGGATGACCTCGTTGGCCAGATCGCGCACGGCGCCCCCGGGGAAGGGCACGCGCTCGCCGTGCAGGGGCCGCACGTTGCCCACCAGCGCGCGCACGACGACGCCGCGGCGCAGCGCACGCTCCAGGGCCTCCACCAGCTCGAACTGCAGGGGGAAGGTGTTGACCACGCACAGGCGGTTCGTCGCGCCGTCGATGAGGTCCCGCGTGAGCTCCAGGGAGTTCGCGTCCTGCAGGCCCTGGTGGAGCACGAGGCGGACGTCGATGTCGCCGACGGGGGCGGGCGGGGCCTCGAAGGCGACGGGATCGGGCTCCGGACCCACGGGGCTGGCCGCCTGCCAGGCCTCCTCGAAGGCCCCGCGGAGGGTGCGAACGACCGGCCCTTCGACCTCCGCTCCCGCGTCCAGCCAGGGGATGTCGGAGTAGGGCGTCTCCGGCCACAGCGGCACCTCGTCGAAGCCGCGCAGGTAGGCCTCGCCGAGGTTGCGTCCCCCCAGCAGGGCGGTTCGACCGTCCACCACCAGCATCTTGCGGTGATCGCGCAGCTTGAGCTCGCTGACGGTGAGGCGGTCCGGCAGGGGGCGGCCCAACCGCACCACCATCCCGGGGCAGCGCGCCAGCCGGGCCAGCACGGGGCTCAGCGCATCGACCCCGCCCCGCGCCGACCAGACGGCGTCGGCCAGCAGCCGCACTGCCACCCCCCGATGCGCCGCCCGCGCCAGGGCCAGCTCCACCTCCCGCACCACGGGGTCGTCCTCCACCTGGTACGTCTGCAGCTCCACCGCTGCCTTCGCCCCGTCCAGCAGGGCGATCATCCGCCGGCGGGCCGCGTGGTTGTCCCACTCCACGCTGACCGACGTCGCGGTGCTCTGGGTGGCCCCCGTCAGCAGCTCCAGCCGCCCCTCCCCCGTCGGCGCAGGCAGCCAGGCCCCCTCCCAACGCGCGCCGACGACGGGGTAGCCCGCCGCCAGCATCCTCCGCATGACCCGCT
Source organism: uncultured Pseudomonadota bacterium (assembly GCA_937907595.1). Lineage (GTDB taxonomy): Bacteria > Myxococcota_A > UBA796 > UBA9615 > UBA9615 > CALCXL01. The sequence continues at coordinate 1,810 of CALCXL010000249.1, read as the reverse complement.
GCACGCGCACGCCCCGGGCGGCCGGAGGCAGGTCGTCCGGGGCTCCGTCCCGCAGCACCGCGCCCGCGTCCAGCACCCCCACGCAGCCCGCGCGCTCGACCAGGGAGGCCAGGCGGTGCAGCGGAGTCTGGTCCAGGCGCAGCAACAGCGCACGCCGCCCCGGCTCCGCGCCCGGGCCGTCCACAAGCTCGATGTCGGCGCCCTCGACCGGCAACACGACCACCCCAGCCCGCAGGCGGCCCGGTGCCTCCACCGACGCCAGCCAGAGGCCCGGCGCGTCGGGCAGGGCCAGCTGGCCGGACGCCGGCACCACCGGGTCCATCAACAGCCCCTCGGAGCTGGGCACCACGGCGACGTCCAGGGGCACGGCGCCGAGGGGGCTGCGGCGCTCGGCGGCCAGCAGCAGGCGACCGCCCACGCGCAACGCCACCGACGTCTCCCAGGACGCGTCCACCGGCAGGCCCTCCTGGGGCACCAGCACCACGGTCGCGCCCGAGCGGAGCAGCCCCACCGCGGCGAGCAGGGCCCAGGGCCGGGGATCCACGGCCAGCACCACCAGACCCGGTTTCTCCCCCAGGGCCTCCAGGAGGCTGGGCGCGGCGACCCCCGGCAGCTCCGAGAAGGCCCGCAGCTGCACGGACCCGACCGCGAGCAGGGCGGCGAAGGGCGGGTCCTCCTGGGCCGCGGGGGGCAGCAGGATCGTGGGGGAGGCGTCGTCCGGCAGCAGCGCTGCGAAGCAATCGAGACCCGCAGAGCGCGCTCCGTCGGGCAGCACCAGGTGCAGGCGATCGGGCGGGTTGTCGCCCCAGCGCAGGACCGCCCAGCCCGATCGCAGGGCCGCGTCGGCCCGCAGCACCCGCCCCAGCAGCGTGCCGCCCTCCAGCACCAGCAGGGAGGGCTCGTCGGCCACGGGCAGGTCGTCGTCCCGGGCCACCGCGTCGGCCAAAGCGCCCTCGGGAGCCCGGTCCAGCAGACGCTCAAGCCGCTGCTCCGCCGCGCTCAGCTCCTCGGTGAAGCGGCCCCAGGGATCCACGCTCCAGGGCCGCAGCGGCAGGCGCTCCACCAGCTCCAGCCGGCCGCCTTCGGCCAGCATCCGGGAGGCGCGGTCGATCAGGTCGGGGGAGAGCGGGGCGTCCACGGACTCCACGCGCACCCGGCCAAAGCGGAGGAGGCGGTTCACGCCGGGGAGGATAGTCACCGCGCGGCGTGCCGCGATGAGTCGCACCACGGACTGCTAGGGTTTCCCCCCGTGCCGCGCGCCCTTCTCACCGCGATCCTCGTCGCCCTGCTGGTGTCCTGCGACGCCGATCCGCAACCCGTCGACACCACGGATTCGGTCGAACTGGTTCTGTGGACCCTGCAGTGCGAGCCCGAGGTCGATCCCCCCGACCACTTCCACGTCGACGCCTCCACCCAGGTGTGGTGGATCCGCTGGAGCGTGCCCTGCGTGCGGGACAGCGGCGACGTCGACTGGTTCGCGGTCAAGGTCTCCCTCTGGGACGACCGGGCCGAGGACCTGTGGAACCTGTGGTTCGTGGACCCGAAGTTGGACGAGGTCCGCTACGGCGGCGCCGACGTGCCCGGCGTGGCCGACTCCGCCAACACCGACTTCCCGCACGCCCTGGAGCGCGTCGCCCCCATCACCCCCCTGCCCGCGGGCGACTACCGGGTGGAGGTCTGGGCCATCGTCGGCGGCAGCCTGGACGCCCAGCGGAACGAAGTGCGGCTGACGGTGCTCGAATGACGGCGGTGCGCGCGCTCCTCGTCCTCGCCGCCCTGCTCCTGCCCACGCTGGCCCAGGCCACAACGC
>CALCXL010000248.1 GCA_937907595.1 uncultured Pseudomonadota bacterium | reverse complement strand
GGTCAGGAGCGCCGCGTGCGCCGCCAGATCGAAGGTCGCCCGGCCGGCCACGAAGGCCTCCAGCCCCGACAACGAGAGGTCGAGGGAGGGGTCGAACGAGCCGTCGCCGTCGTCCAGCCAGAGTTCAGCGAGCAGGTCGTCCTCGTCCAGGGTGCCCGTCAGCGTCACCGAGAGTTCCTGCAGGACGGACTCGAGGTGGGACGCGTTGCTCAGGTCCAGCCCCAGGGCAGGGATCTCCAGCTCGCCGGCGGGATGCACGTCGGGGATGACCTGCACGGCGCGCTCGGTCACAGTGAGCCCCTGGAAGGGGTCGAGGATCGCGAGGTCGTCGAAGGCGAACCCGTCGTCGTTGACCGAGCTGTCGGAGCCGAACAGCACGCGCAGGCGGACCGCGGTCTCGCCCGCCAGCTCCGGCGCGCTGTGGCTCGCCAGGACCCAGCCCCCGGAGCCGTTGCCGGTGTTGTTGCGGCCGGTCCAGCCTTCCTGGGGCGCGGGCAGCCCCCCGATCGTGCCGTCCGTGTACCAGTTGGAGCCGGTGCCGATCGCGCCGACCTGCTCCCAGGTCACGCCGTCGTCCAGCGTGTACTGCAGCACTGCGCCGTCCCAGGAGTTCTCCGCCTCCCACCAGACCTGCATTTCGACCTGCGGGTTGGCCAGCGCCGTGAAGTCCATGCAGGGCCCGATCACGGCGCCCAGCTCGTTGTTCGCGTAGTTGGCGGTGAGCCCGGTGACCCACGCGTTGGCGCCCGACGCCGCGCTGTTGATGACGTCGTCTGCAGGGGCACCCAGCTCGAAGCTGGTGGAGGTGGTGAGGCTGGAGTCCAGGCCCCAATCCCCCGGGCCAGCCTCGAAGTCCTCGAAGTAGCCGTCGGCCGCCATCGTCGGGAGCACCACGCCGTTCGCTGTCAGCAGGTTGTTGCCCAAGTCCGCGTCGACGGGGGGCAGGACCTCCGCGGTCACCTCAAACGGCCCCACGGTGCTCAGGTCGACCGGGGTGGCGAAGGTGAAGTCGATCGTGGTGAAGGAGGCGACCAGCGGGATCGTCTCCACCACCGCCGGGCCGCCGTTGATCGAATACGAGACGTCCAGATCGACAGCGTCGAGCAGGCCGTCGTTGAGCACGGTCACGGTGATCGCGGTGTCGGGCCCAGCGCAGGTCTCGGCGAGGACGTCCAGCGCCTGCAGCGACACCTCGTTGTCCTCCACGGCCGTCACGCTGATGTCGTCCAGCGCCATGTCCGACGCGAACCCATTTCCGGTGATCCCGCGGAACCGAAAGCGAAGGTCCGCGCCCACGTCCGTGAGAATGATCTGGCCGGAGTCCTGCCACTGGTTCAGGTCGTCGGTCGTGGGTCCCCAGGCGTCCAGGGTCCAGGGTCCATCGGGGTCGTGGTACTCGACGATCAGACCGCCCTCTGTGACGACGGGCTCGACCAGCACGACCTCGGTGCTGCTGGCGACCGCGGCGACCTCGTAGACCCCGTCGTTGCCGAGCACGGAGCCGACGATCTCGACGTGTCCGCCGACCACCACGCCGCTGAAGTCGGCGGCGGCGGCGATCAGGAGGCCGCTGCCGGCGTCGACGGAGGCGCCGCTGGCCGAGGCCGGCTCCTGCAGATCCACGCTGAGCGTGCCCTGATTGTTCCCGAGCATGTGGTACCAGAACTGCAGCTTCAGAGGGGTCTGGCTGGCGTCCAGCAGCGGGCCCACCAGGTGGAGTGTGTCGTTGGTGCAGGACCCGGACGCCTCCGTGTACACGTACTTTCCGCTGCCGGTCCCCAGCGTGTGGTCGTTGGTCGGGCCCGTGCCCCCGGACACGGTCGTCCCCGTGTCGACGGTCCAGTCGGAGCTGTCGTCGAGGGCGTTCTCGAAGAGCCCGTTCAACACGCAGGCGTTCCCGCAGCTCGTCCCGCAGGTGGCCTCGGCCTCGAAGTCCTCCAGCAGAGGAGGGGCGAAGGGCTGCGCGTAGGCGTTGGGGGCCAGGAGGGCGACGACCAGCGAGATCGAGGCGAGCAGGGGACGGTGGGGCATTTGGGGCGACCCCGGGGGCAACCGACGGGGAGCGGGCCCAGGTTGCCACACCGTGCAGAGAGCTGCAGACGCGAGAGCTGGCCGCAGTCGCCCTCTCGCTCGGGGAGGGCCTGGCCCGGCCGGCCCTCCTTTCCGGCCCCGCTCCCCGGTCCCCAGGTCGTATCGCACCCATCGCCCCCGCCCCCGGGCTCGGTGCCGGGGGCGGGCGCGGTGGGGGCTACTCGCAGCCGTCGGTGACGACCAGCGCGTTGATGTCGGGGGTGTAGAGCGGCGAGGCGCTCTGGGACAGGGCGTACAGGCCCTGGGGCCAGGAGATGCCGCCGTAGAAGTCGCTGTTGCCGACGTAGAAGTCGCCCTGGCTGCCCACGCCGAAGTTGAAGACCTGGCCGGTCTGGACCCGCGAGAAGGCGCCCGAGGGCAGGACCTCGAAGATGCCGCTCAGCCCGCAGAGCAGGACGTCGCCGCCGTCGACCTTGATGTCCTCGCCGCCGTCTCCGTTGATGAGGGTCGTGGTGTCGTTGGTCAGGTCGATGCGGTCGGTGCGGCGGGCGAAGGTCGAGCTGTGGGCGGAGCCGTTGGTGGTCACCACGCTCGTGGCGCTCTCGAACGCGAACTGGCTGGTGGGGTTGGAGGACACCGCGGTGGCGGCGCCGGTCCCCTCGTCGATGGCGAAGATGCCGTAGCGGTTGGCGGCGTGCAGCGTGCCGTCGGGGGCGAACTGCAGGTCCTCGGCCTCGGTCGCGGAGACGAGCGCCGGCACGCCGGCCCCGTCGAGCAGGTAGATGCCCGCGGTGGAGAGGCCCTGGGACGTGGCCTCGACGCCGCCGGTGCCCACGAAGACCTCCTCCAGGGAGGAGACCGCCAGGGAGTAGGAGCCGAAGGTGCTGATCTGGGCCGGGGGGGCGGCCGCGGAGCTGCTCGTCCAGCGGTAGACGCCGTCGTCGGTGGTGTAGTGCACGACGTCGACCTCTTCGGCGGTGCCGGCGCAGGTGCCGGCGCAGTCCTCGATGGCGCTGCCGTTGCAGGTGCCGGCGCAGTCCGCGGCCGCGGTGCCGTTGCAGGTGCCGGCGCAGTCCTCGGCGGCGCTGCCCCCGCAGGTGCCGGCGCAGTCGACGATCGCGCTGCCGCCGCAGACGCCGGCGCAGTCCTGCTCGTTGACGGGGCAGCAGGCTCCGTAGGCGTCGGGCAGCACGTCACCGGCGTGGCCGACGTGTCCGTTGAGGCAGGCGTTGGTGGAGACGGTGACGACGTTGTAGGGGTTCGTCGCCGAGCTGGTGGCGTGGCAGAAGGTGACCTTGTTCTTCACGGCCAGGTCGGTGCAGTCCGCCGCCGTGATGGCGTAGGGGTCGGAGTCCAGGTCGGAGGGGTCGAAGGCGGGGGTCTCTCCGGCGCAGCCTGCGGTCAGGAAGGCCGCGAGCAGGAGGAGGGAGGAGAGGGCGAGGCGAAGGGGCATGCAGGCTCCGGGGGGTGGGGCGCCGGCGGTGCGACGGCGGCGGCGCTCAAGGTAGAGGGAGCCGGAGGGCGCGGGACCACACGGGGATCGCACAGCGGGGGTGTGGTGACCGCCTACCCCGCCGCCGCCCGCAGCGCTTGCATCGCCAACACGCGCAGGCTCTCGGGGGACTCGGCGAAGGCCTCGATCAGCTGCTTGCGGCCCAGGCCGCGCTCCTCGGTGCCCAGGTCGTCGTGCACGCGGCGCAGACCGTCGGGGCCCAGGGCCCACAGGGGCTCGGTGGTGGCGCGGGTGGCCGCGGTGATGGCGCGCAGGGCGCTGATGTCCAGGTGCGCGCGCGTGGCCAGGCCGTCCATCACGTCGGACATGGTGGAGTCGGCGTCGATGCCCTCGTCCAGGCTGTCTGTCGCCGTCAACATCGTCAGGAAGCGCCCCACCCCGCTGCGGCGATCCAGCTCGGCCCCCGAACCGGACAGGGCCTCCACCCGCTGCATCAGGGTCTCCAGCAGCACCATGCCCAGCTCCGGGTGCAGCCCGATCGTCTTGCGCAGGGCCCGCCAGTCCAGCACCGCCAGCTCCCCGCGGGTGATGGCGACGACGTCGGCGGTGGCGGCCACCCCGGCCAGGACGTTGATCTCCCCGAACCAGTCCCCGGGCTCCAGCACCGCCACGTCCTGGCCCTGGTGCCGCACCTGGAAGCGCCCCTCCAGCACCACGCACAGCCCCGGACCGCGCCGGCCCTCGTGCACCAGCGTCTTGCCGGCCGGCGCCGACCACTCCTCCAGCTCCTGGGCCAGGGTCGCCAGGGCGGTGCGCGGCGCGGCGGCCAGCAAGGGCACGGCGGCCAGCTTCGCCGTGGCCTCGTTGAGCATCAGCCGCGCCTCGTGCTGCAGGACCGAGCGGCGGGCCTCCTCCTCCAGCTCCTCGGGCAGGGGCAGGTCCGTGGCGCCGCGCCCCTCGGCGGCGGCGATCAGCTCCTCGGCCAGCTCGTCGGTGCAGGCGATGGCCTCCAGCAGCGCCGATCGCGGCACCCGCAGCAGCAGCGACTCCTCGGCCGCCACCACGTCGGCGTTGCGCGGCTCGCCGGTCAGCACCGCCACCTCCCCGAACACGGCGCCCTCGTGCAGCCGCCCCACCTCCACGCCGTCGCGCATCGCCACCAGGGTGCCCCGCAGGATCACGAACAGCGCGTCGCTGGTCTCTCCCTCCCGCACCACCCGCTGGCCCTTGCGCGCCACCGACCGCCGCGCCCGGGTCAGCAGCAGCCGCAGCGTCGCCACCCCCACCCCGGCCTCCTCCAGCAGCGGCGCTCGGCGCAGGTCCTCCAGGTCCACGGCCTCGTCCGTCTGGCGCGCCCGATTGAGCAGCGCCAGCACCACCGCCCCCTCGATCAGCAGGAACGCGATGATGCCGAAGCGCCCCAGCCCCGCCTGCATCAGCAGCAGGTCGTACAGCCCGTGCGCCAGGACCGCCGCCAGCAGCGCGACCGCGACGCCCATCCACGCCTTCTGCGGGCTGTGGTGGCGGTGCACCCGTCCCAGCGCCACGCCCACCAGCGCCGGGTGCAGGACGTGGGCTGGGGTCGCGGTCACCCCCCGCGCCAGGGCTGCGAGCAGGCCGAAGCTGCTGCCGTAGGCGATGTTCTCCGCCGCCGCGAAGCCCAGGCCGGCGGCGATTGTGTAGGTGATGCCCGCGCTCAGCCGCTCCATGCGCCGGGGGTGGGGGGCGGCCAGCAGGCTCGCGGCGACGATGAGCAGCTCCTCCCGAGGCCCCGCCTTGGCCAGGGCGCGGTACCAGGCGGCGCCCTCGGAGCCCGTGGAGGGGAGCAGGTACTCCATCCCGATCGCGGCGCCGAAGGCCCCCGCGCCCAGCAGCAGGGCCGCTCCGATGCGCCGGGGCGGCTCCCCCGTCTCCGCCTTCTTCAGGCCGAAGAGCAGCAGGCCCACGCAGGGGGCCAGCGCCACGAGGAGGAGGACCGGAAACTCGATGATCGACGGCACGTCGACTGTCTACCCCAGCGGGAGGGGACGTGGGCCGGTGCTACCCCTTGGTGGGGGCCTCGGACTCAGCCTCGGGCTCCTCGGCGCCGCCGCTGTTCTTCTCCTGCTCCTTCTTCTCCCGCTGCTGCTGCCGGATCTTGTCGAAGCCGGGCCCCTGCAATGCGAAGGCGAAGCCGCCGCCCAGGATCGTCTCCATGGGCAGGGCGTCGTAGAACTTGAAGGTCACCAGGAACTCCGGCCGCAGGTGCACCGGCGACTTGCCCAGGGGGATGTCGATGCCCACGGGCAGGAACAGCAGCTTGTTGCCCCGGTCCAGCAGCGGGTCGATGCCGCCGGGGATGCCGAACATCTGGAAGTGCGGGGCGATGTAGGGCGCCGGGCCGTAGTCCCCGCCGATGCGCCCGCCGAAGCTGAAGCCCACGTCGAAGCCGCCGCCCACGACAAGGCTGGCGTTGCGCTCCGCATCCAGCCGGCAGCAGGCGCCGCCCATGATCGCCAGGTCGATGCTCAGGGCCACCGGCCGCCGCACCGGCGCGATGCGGACCTCGAAGGCCCCGCCGACGTAGTTGAAGGACTGGGTGTAGAAGCGCCCGCCGACCTCCACGTAGTCGTTCGGGGACCCGCGCACAAAGCCCTGAAGCTCCACGCTCTCCACCCCCGGCACCGTCACGTTGCCCGCCGCGCCCAGGCCCACGCCGAACTCGGCGTCGCCCTTCGGCAGGATGTCGGGGGAGCGGAACCGGAAGCCGGGGCCGCAGCCGGTGGCCGTGACCACCAGCAGGAGCATCAACAGGGCCCTCTTCACATTCGCTCCTCAGCGCGCCTGGGGCCCGGCTCCGTCCGCCTGGCCCGACCGGTCAGAAGCCCAGGGCTTCGGGGATGCAGACGTCGGACACCTTCCGGCCGTCGATGCTCACTTGAGCACAACCGTTGCACGCCCCGTCGAAGGTTGCGACCACCTCCATGTGTTCGATGGCCGGGTTGCTGTAGGTGGCGACGAGCTCACCGGAGAGCAGGCCCTTGCAGTCCTCCTGCACCGTCAGCGCCGACGCGTCGACCTCCCAGTCCAGGCCGCCCACCGACTTGAAGGTGCCCGCGAAGTCCACCACCGACGTGTTGTCCTGCTGGCGCAGCGTGCCCTGGGTGGTCAGCGTGCCGGCGTAGTCCAGGAAGTCGAAGGACAGGTCGGTGCGCAGGCCCTGCGGGGCGCCCTCTTCGGCGGGCTGCGTGAAGCCGAGGCCGCCCTCCAGGAGCACGCCGTAGCGCTGGGTGTCGTACATCGTCAGGTCGTAGGCGATGGCCGTGGGCTCCAGATCCGCCGGGTCGAAGTCCTCGGGCAGGTCCGCCGGCACGTCCGCGGGCAGGTCGCCGGGGTTCTCCGGGTCGAAGTCGGCCGGGATCTCGCCGGGGATGTCCCCGCCGTTCAGTCCGCCCAGGGCGCTCAGGTCGGTGCCCTGGGGGTACTCGGCCGCCACCGCGATCTCGATGCGGCCGCTCTGGTCGCTGCAGTTGCCGAAGTCGACGTCGAGCTTCGCTCCCAGCAGCGACGCGTCGGAGATCGTCGTCTGGTAGCAGTTGGCCTCGTTGGCGTTGGCCAGGGCCACCGGGTCGTTGAGGCGGCTGAGGTCGCCCGTGAAGTCGTCGGCCACCTCCATGTACTCGTTGCCCTGCTCCAGGCCCAGGGCGAGCACGACCATGACCTCCATGACCAGGTACTGGCCCTCGCGCTTGGCCAGCTGCGAGTCGGCGTAGTCCTCGGGGGTGCAGCCGGCGCCGCCAGCCTCCCCGGTCAGGGCCCGCGGGTTCACGAAGATCAAGGCGGCACCAGCGAGGACGGCAAAGCCGATCGCGGCAACCCAAGGCTTACGTCGCATGCACAGTCTCCATCGAGCCCGCCGGAATGGATCGAACTCTACCCTCTGAATTCAAGGTGGTCCCGCGATGGTCCCCGCACAACCCGGTCACGCCGCGATCCGCCGAACCCACTGCGCCGCATCGTCCGCCGGCAGCGGTCGGCTGAAGTGGTAGCCCTGACCATGCCGGCAGCCCAGCGCGCGGAGCTGCTCGATCTGCTCGGGCTGCTCGATGCCTTCGGCGATGACGTCCAGCTTCAGGGTGTGCGCCAGGGTGATGATCGCTCGAACGATGGCTCCATCGTCGTTGTCCGCAGACATGTCGTTCACGAAGGAGCGGTCGATCTTCAGCGTGTCCAGGGGGAAGCGCCGCAGGTAGGCCAGGGAGCTGTAGCCGGTGCCGAAGTCGTCCATGTGCAGCCGCACGCCCAGGTCCTTGATGCGCTGCAGCAGCTCGGTGGCCTCGGCGGCCTGCTCCATGACCACGTTCTCCGTGATCTCCAGGGTGAGCAGCGCCGGGTCCAGGCCGCTGTCCTGCAGCGCGCTGCGGACGTCTTCGATCAGCGTCGGCGACATCAGCTGCCGACCGCTGAGGTTCACGCTCATGTGCAGCCGGGCCGCTTCGGGCGAGAGCAGGCTCCACTCGGCGGCCTGCCGGCAGGCCTCGCGCAGCACCCACTCGCCGATGGGCACGATGAGCCCGGACTCCTCGGCCACGGGCAGGAAGTCCGCGGGGGAGACCAGGCCGCGGGTCGGGTGCTCCCAGCGGATCAGGGCCTCGAAGCCCTCCAGGCTGCCGTCGGAGAGCTTGACGATGGGCTGGTAGTGCAGCCTGAACTCGTCGCGCTCCAGGGCGCCGCGCAGGGCCGACTCCAGCTCCATGAGCTTCATGGCCCGGCTGTGCATCTGCGGGGTGAAGACCTCGTGCCGGTTCCGACCACGGTTCTTGGCGCGGTACATGGCCAGGTCGGCGTCGCGCAGCAGCTCCTCGGGCTCGCGGTAGCCGGGCGTGCGCATGACGACGCCGATGCTGGCCGACGCGAACACGCGGTGCGTGGCCAGATCGAAGGGCTCGGCCAGGGCGGCCTGGATGCGGTCGGACACGCGGATGACGCCCTCCACGCCCTCGACGTCCTCCACCAGGATCGTGAACTCGTCGCCGCCCAGCCGCGCCACCGTGTCCCCGGGGCGCACCGAGCGCTGGATCCGGCGGGCCACGGCGCGCAGGAGCTCGTCGCCCAGGCTGTGCCCCAGGCTGTCGTTGACGACCTTGAAGCGGTCCACGTCCAGGAAGAGCAGGCCCAGGGTCGCGTCGGGCTTGCGATCGAGCCGCCGCAGCGCGTGCGTCAGCCGGTCCATGAAGAGAGCGCGGTTGGGCAAGCCGGTGAGCCCGTCGTGGAAGGCCTGGTGCAGGAGCTGCTCCTCGACCTCCTTCTGGCGGGTGATGTTCGTCATGGAGCCGGCGATTCGGTAGGCGCAGTCGCGCTCGTCCCGGCAGGCCAGCCCGCGGGCAAGGACCCAGATCCATCGGCCGTCCTTGGCCCGGACCCGGTGCTCGGCTTCGAAGTGGGGGGTGTCCCCCTCCAGGTGGGCGGCGATGTCCCCGCGCACGGCGTCCAGGTCGTCGGGGTGGATGCGCTGGAACCACTCCGAGGGGCGGGCGGCGATCTCGGCGTCCTCGTAGCCCAGCATCGAGTGCCAGCGCCGCGAGAAGTGCATGACGTTCTCGGAGACGTCCCAGTCCCACAGGCCGTCGTTGGCGCCCTTGACGGCCAGGGCGAAGCGCTCCCCGCCGGCCGCGAACTCTTCGCTGATCGTCGGGTTGCGGTCCGTGATGTCCGAGTCGGTGATGCGGCGCAGGACGTCGGTGCGCATGTCCGCGGCCGTGCGCCGGGGCTCCCAGCGCGACGTCATGGGCACCACCACCGGCCGTCCGTCTCCATCGCGTCGTGATCTGCCCACGTCACACTCCCTGCCCCGTGCCCAGCGGGGCCGTTCCCTCTCTTCATCGGCGGACGTCGCGATCCCTTGAGCGATCGCGGTAGCTTGTTGGCGTGCCCGCGCCGCCCTCCATCGATCCGCCCACCCTCGATCCCCGGGCCCTCGCGGCGATCGCCGCCCTGCCCTCCACCGGCAGCGGCGACTTCGTCCCCCGCCTGCTGGACCTCTACCGCGCCCAGGCGGCGGAGCGGCTGAGCGTGCTGCGGTCGGCGAGCGCGGCGGGGGATTGGGCGACCGTGCAGCGGGTGGCGCACGCCTGGAAGGCCAGCGCCGGGCAGATCGGGGCGGCGCGCCTGGCCGGCTTGCTCGTCCGCCTCAACGATCAGTGCCGCGATGGGGTCCCCGTCGACGGGCTGTCCCTGGTGCAGGACGTCGACGTGGAGCACGCGCGGGTCCTGGGGGCGCTGGAGGCGCGCTGACGGGCTCAGTCCGTGGACGATCCGTGGGGGGGCGAGTGATCAGCGACCTGCGCCCGCTCGGTCGACGGCCCGGGCTCGGGCGATCGAGGCGACGCACCCGCCTGCAGCAGGTCCCGCAGCCCCCCGGCCAGCGCGCTGCCCGGGCTCATCGCCTCCAGCCGCTCCAGCTGGGCTACCGCCTCGGGGCCCCGGGACAGGCGGCCCAGGACGTAGGCCTGGTTGTAGATCGACAGGAAGAGGAACGGGTACCGCACCGACGAGCCCATGAGCAGCGCCCGGTAGCGGTCCAGGCGGGCGCGCCTGGCCCAGACCGCCTCGCTGCGCACGAAGCAGCCCAGCGCGGCTTCGAACTCGCCCCTGGCCGTCAGCCGCACCCCCCGGGCGTGGTCCCGGAGCAGGACCCGCCGCACGAACAGCAGCCGAAAGAGGAGGAAGGCGGCGGCGCCCCAGAGGATGCCCTGCTCGCCGCCGCCGAGCACGAAGCCCAGGACGCAGAACAGCAGCACCGGCGCCGTGCTGAGCAGCGCGCCGGCGCCGGAGGCGGGTCGGATGGTGTAGCTGGAGGGTTCGGCCACGGGTCCTCGCAGGGTCAGGCGGAGAGGGCCGACAGCAGGACGTCGCGCTGATCCGCGACCGAGCGCGCCAACGAGGCCTGCCCGCGCGCGCGCAGCAGGTTGTGCTCCCCCCGGGTGCCGGCCACGGCCGGGTTCCAGCCGAAGTAGCTCTCCTGCAGGGCGTCGGCGGCGAAGCGGGCGGCCAGCTCCAGGCAGATGCGCTCAATGCCCGCCACCAGCTCGGGGCGCTCGTCGCGGGGCACCGGGTTGTGGCTGAGGTAGGCGTGGGCAGAGGCCTGAAAGAGGGGCGCGGAGAAGGCGGCGTCGGCCACATCCTCGCCCAGGGGATTGCACCACGAGCGCCACGCGTCGCCCAGCTCCACCGCCAGGGGCAGGGCAGCGACGGTGTCCAGATCCAGCAGGCAGAGCCCGCGCCCCTGGTCGTCGAAGCGCAGGTTGCTGATCTTCAGGTCTCCGTGGCCGATGCGCGTGGGCCCGTCCAGCCGCCCGCTCCAGGCCGCCCACTGGGCCAGGATGCGATCGGCCAAGGGGGCCACGTCGTCGTGCAGCCGGTGCCCGCCATGCTGGTCCAGCGCCCCTTGGAGGCGGGCCATGTGCAGGGGGGTGTCGTGAGCGCCGGGGCGCGAGAAGAGGAACTGATGCTCCAGATCCGCGGTCGCGGCGTGCCATCGGCCCACCAGCCGCCCCGCCTCCGCCGCCATCGCCGGGTCCGTCAGCCGGTGCAGGGTGCGGCCCGGCACCCAGCTCAGCGCCCGCCAGCAGGCGCCGTCTGCGTCGACGTGCCACAGCTCCCCGGCGTCGGTGCGCAGGGGCCGGGGCGTCAGCATCCCCCGGGCTTCCAGGTGCTGGGTCACCGCGTCGATGTCGAGGTTCACCTCCGGCGCGAAGACGCGGTGCAGGCGCTGGACGACGGCGACGGGCGGATCGCCCACGGCCCAGGTGTCGTTGATCAGCCCGTCGGTCAGGCTGCGCAGGGGGAGGTCCGCCAGGCGGGCCCAGGGGGAGGTCAACGTCATCCCCCACAAGCTACCAGCCCTGCCCGGGCCCCTGCGCTGGTCGCGGGTCTGAGGCTGCCCTGGTGCTGTTTGGCCGCGCTCGCCGCGTGGGATAGGCTCCGCTTCACGAGGAGACCCCCGATGACCACGCGAGTCCTGTTGAGCCTGGCTGCCGCTGCGGCCCTCTCCCTGTCCGCCTGCGGAGGGGACGCCCCCGCCCCGGTGGCCACCCCCCAGCCCACGCCGGAAGCGACGCCGGAGCCCACGCCCGAGGCGACGCCGGAGCCCACGCCCGAGCCGACCCCGGCCTCCACGGAGTTCTCGGACGCGTTCAAGGCCTTCATGGAGACCGTGAAGGACGCCGACCGGGCCCGGACCAACCCGAAGTCGGGCGACGCCGAGGCGATCAAGGTCGGCGGCGAAGAGTTCCAGTCCACCTGCTTTCCCTGCCACGGCCGCACGGGTGAGGGCGACGGACCGGCCGCGCGCGCCATGGGCATCACGCCGGCCGACCTGAGCTCGGCTGGATTCGCCGAGCGGGTGCCCGCGGGGGTTCAGTTCAAGGTCATGAAGAACGGCGTGAAGGGCACGTCCATGCAGGCCTTCGGCGCGGCGCTGTCCGACGATCAGATCTGGCAGATCCTGGCCTTCGTCGAGACGCTGGCCCAGCCCGCCGGCGAGTAGCGCCAGCGAGCCCGTCGAGGCTCCTCCGGGGGGAGATCCTCCCGGGGGGGGGCCGACGCAATCAGTTCGGCTGGAACGAGAAGCGGTGCACCGCGAGCTGCGGCCGCGCGAAGCGGGGCTGGGGGTAGCGCAGTCGCCTCAGCTGCTCCGCCAGGCACTGCTCCAGCTGCCCCTGGGCGGGGTGGTCGCCCCACTCGCTGCGGGTCCAGGTCACCTCGCCCACCTCGCCCAGCGCGCCCACCACGAAGCGGACGTCGGCCTGCCCGCTCAGGCGCGGGCCCTTCTTCTCAGCGGTGTCCGCCAGGTGATAGCAGTGACGATAGGACTGCGAGCGGCTGAGGATGATCTCGCGGATCTCGTGCTGGGCCACGCCTCCCTGGTCCACGGAGCCCACCTCGATGTCGACGTAGTAGTGCCCCATCAGGTGCTGCACCATCAGCCGGTCGCAGGCGCCACGCCGCAGGACGGCGGACATGAGGCGGTCGTAGTCGGCCTTGGGCGCCGGCTGCATGAGGCCGGGGGAGCCCCGCTGCTCGGTCAGGCGCATGAGCTCGGCCAGGACCTCCGGCTCGATGGGCAGGACCTCCGCCGCGGCCTGGAAGTTGAGCCGGCTCTCCTCGCTGCGGCCCATGCGCTCCAGGCAGAGGGCGCGCACCAGGAACACGCCGGAGCTGTGCCGCTGGGTGAGCAGCGACTCGGCGATCTGGTTGCAGGCGTCCCACTTGAGGTGGCCCATGGCCAGGCCCAGCGCATCCGCGCTCTTGCCCTGGTCGCCCACCGCCTTCTTCGCGCGATCGAAGAACAGGTTGATCGCCACAGAGAGCTGCCCCCGGGCCGCCGCCGCCGCCGCGAAGTCGGCCAGAACCTGCGGTGAGGCGAGGCTCTCCCCCGCCGCCTTCGCCAGCACCGCGAACTCCTGGTCGGTCATGCGGCCCAGGTTGATGGCCCGGATCACGCGGTCCTCCAGGGCCTGGCTGCCCGTGGGCGCGCGGTTGGGGTCCTCGAACTGGGGGGGAGGGGCGGGAGGCTTGCGCGCGCAGCCGGCGAGCAAGAGGGCCGCGATCAACAGGCCTGCGGCGCGAAGGGAGGTCGACTTGAGCATGGGGTGAGGCTACCAAGGGCCGACTTCCGCCGCTGTCGGGCGCGGATCGTCCCCCTCGGACGGCCGCAGTGCCGGTACACTCCGCCCCTGGAGATCACCATGGTACGCACTGCATCGGTTGCCCTCAGCAGCTTGCTGATCCTCTCCCTGGCCGGCTGCGCCGACGAGCCTGGCGGCAGCATCCAGTTCGCCATCAGCGGCGCCGACGGCCTGCCGGCGGACCTGCAGGGCGACGTCGGCGTGACGTGGGACGGGGAGAACCCCTGGACCCGCGAGCTGGACTGCTCCATGGACTCCAGCGACGGCTCCAGCTGGTGGACCCTGATGGCGGTGGACCGCTCGGTGGGCAACGGCCTGCTGGTGGAGCTGCACGTGCTCGACTACGACGGCCCCGGCACCTACCTGCGCGACCGCTTCCAGCCGGAGACCGCGCTGTCCCTGGAGTACGAGTCG
>CALCXL010000247.1 GCA_937907595.1 uncultured Pseudomonadota bacterium | reverse complement strand
CCGCCCAACGCCGCCTCCCAGGCCGCCGCCGCGTCGCGGAGGGTGCTGGGGGGGCGAGGCGGTCGACGCGTCCCGGAAGAACCCCTCCGCCGCCGCGTAGGCCCCGCGAAGCACGGCCACCTCGCCCATCTCCCACAGCAGCGCCGGGGGCAGCACGCCGGGCACGCCGCCCTCGCCGATGCGCAGGCGCTCGCGGGCCCAGGTCAGGTGCAGGAAGGCCTGCCGGCTGTCCCCGCGCTGCCGGTGCAGCCAGGCGGTCGCGCGGTACTTCGCCACGTACTCGTCCACCGAGTCCTCGGGCAGCCCGCTCAGCGCCTCCAGCGCCCGGGCCTGCCCCGGCTCGTCGAGCCCCTGCCAGGCCGCCACCATCCAGGACTTGCGCAGCAGATCGAACTGCGCAGGGTTCTGCTCCACCACGCCCTGCCAGGCGGTCTGCGCGGCGGCCAGATCGCCGGCGTTCATGGCGTCTGTCCCCGCGTCCGCCTGCAGGGCCAGCCCCACGGTGCCCCGGTAGACGTAGGAGCCCGCCGCGCCGCCCACCACCACCGCGGCCAGCAGCACCACCAGGATCAGCCAGCGACGCCGCCGCTGCGCCCGCAGGTAGCCCCGCACGATCGTCTCGTGCCCGAGCACCCGGCGCGGGGCGGAGCCGTGAAAGGAGGGATGCACCGGCGGCGCGGTCGTGTCCTGCACCGCCTCGGCGGCCTCGAACTCCCCCCCCCGCTTCAGGAACTCCTGCACGAACTCGGCGGTGGACTGGTCCTGCTGCTGCCAGTCCATGAGGTGGCGGAGGTCGTTCTCCACCACGCGCGGGTCGCGCACGCGCATGGCCACGTCGCGCTCCAGCAGGCGGGCCAGGATGGCGCCCACCCCCGGCAGCTTGCGTTCGGCCTCGGCGATCGGCTCCGCCATGGGCATGGACAGCACGCGCGTGATGATCTCCGGGATGGTGTGCCCCGGGAACAGCAGCCGGCCCATGACCAGCTCCCAGAAGATCGTGCCCAGGGAGAAGAGGTCCGAGCAGGAGGGCAGGGGACGCATGCCCCGCAGCTGCTCGGGCGACATGTACAGCGGCGTGCCCTTGGCGACGCCGGTGGAGGTGGTGTCGAAGAGGTTGGTGGCCGACTTCGCGATGCCGAAGTCCATGATCTTCACGGTGCCGCCCCGCGTGATCATGATGTTCGACGGCTTGAGGTCCCGGTGCACCACCGGCGCGGCCTCCCCCTTGCGGTCCACGAAGGCGTGGGCGTACTGCAGCCCGCGGCAGACCTGGATCATGATGTCCACGACCACGTTGGGCGGCAGGTCGACCCGCGCCTCCCGGCTGGCCTGCAGGAGCTGGCCCAGGGTCACCCCGTCCACCAGCTCCATGGCGATGTAGTAGGTGCCGTCGTCGTCGCCCAGGTCGTAGACCTCGACGATGTTGGGGTGCTTGAGGCGCCCGCCGATGCGCGCCTCGTTGATCAGCGATCGCACCCCGTCCTCGTGCTGCTGCACGACGGCGTCGCGGATGCGCTTGATCGCCATCTCCTTCTGGAAGCCCATGGGGCCATCCAGCCGGGCGCGAAAGACTTCGGCCATGCCGCCCTCGCCGATGGAGTCGAGCAGGGTGTATCGGCCGAGGGTTCCCACGATCCGATCGTATCAAGGCGACCGCCATCGCAGTTCGCCGCGGCCACGACGCCCGGGAACCCGTCCGGCGCCGGCTTGGGGCTCCAGATCCCGCCGATCCTGCCGATGGAGGGGACATGCGCCGCTTCCTGCTCCTGCTCCTGGTATTCAGCGCCGTCGGTTGCGGCCCCGCATTTCGCTTTCGTCCCGCCGAAACCTTGCCGAAGGGGACCGTGGAGGTCGCCCTGGGCCTGGGCGCTGCTGCGCGGGCGGAGACCGGCGAGTTCGGCGGCAGCGAGCTGATCGGCAGCGTGCGCGGCGGCGTGGACCCCCGGGTGGAGATCGGCGGGCGCTTCTGGACCTACTCCTTTGCGACGTTTGGCGGCGGCTTCGACGTGCGCGTGCAGGTGATCCGGGGGCCCATCGACCTGACGATCGACGCGGGGCTGCTGGCCGGCGGCTGCTGCGGCGCGGCGGGCAAGTGGAACGTGGTGGGGGCGGCCCTGGGCATCGACGGCGGGTTCAGCATCGGCAAGCGTCTGGGCGGCCCGAAGGCGCCGGCGATCTACCTGGCCCCCCACGTCCAGGGGAGCTGGACGATCCCCAGCGACGACAACTGGCCCGTGCAGCTCTACCTGCCCCTGGGCGCCGACATCCCCCTCCCCCGTACCCCGCTGCACCTGCGCCCGGAGTTCCTGGTGGTCGGCCTCTTCACCGGGCCCGAGCAGCACACCTGGCGGGTGGGCGGCGGCCTGGCCCTGGCCCTGCAGGGACCCGGGCCCAAGCAGCTGGTCCAGCAGCAGAAGCGGCGCCGCGAGGAGCGTGAGGCCGCCGAACTCGCCGCGTACCGCAAGGCCATGGGGCTGCCGCCGCGGTAGCTGCGCTGTCAGCAATGCGGGTCGCGCGCCCTTTGCTTTCGGCCCGCGATGACTAGGCTTCGGACTCCACCGCACGCCGGAGTCGATCTGCAACCTGTTCACGGCAACCTCCAGGGCCTCAAGCCCAGCGACCTGAAGGCCCTCAGCCACCTGTACCGGCGGCGCCTGCGCCCCGACCAGATCGTCTCCCCCGAGCTCGCCCGCAGCCTCTGCGAGCAGTCCCTGTCCACCGGGCGCAAGCTCGGCGTGCTGGTGGACCGCCGCGGCGTCGTCACCCACGTCGTGGTGGGCAGCCACGAGAAGCTGTTCCTGCCCGACCTGGGGCGCTCCCGTGCCGGAGCGCGCCGCTTTCGTGGCCTGCGGCTGCTGGTCACGGACTTCTTCGGCAAGGGGCTCAACCACGACGACCTCACCGACCTGTCGCTGCTCCGGCTGGATCTGGTCGCGGCGATCGAGGTGGGCGCGGACGGGCTGCCGGGCACGCTGGAGTACGCCACCCTCCTGCCGCCCCACGCCATGCCCCCCGAGCAGGCCGGCGAGCGGCACCCCTGGCGCAAGGAGGGGCCGATCCGGCTGCACGATGTGCGGGAGGACTTCGCTCGGCTGATCGAGGCGCTGGAGGGCGAGTTCACCGCCGCGCGCCGGCTCGAGGGCCCCGTCGACGACCGCCCCCGCGCCATCCTGGTGGGGGTCGAAGAACGGGGCGATCAGGCCATCGACCGCCGCATGGGCGAGCTCGAGCGGCTGGCCGACACCGCGGGCCTGCACGTCATCGACCGCATCGTGCAGCGGCGCTCGAAGATCGATCCCCGCACGCTGATCGGCAAGGGCAAGCTGGAGGAGCTGCTCATCCGATCGATGTACCTGGAGGCTGACCTGCTGGTCTTCGACCGGGACCTCAACCCCAGCCAGGGCCGCACGATCTCCGAGCGCACGGAGCTCAAGGTCATCGACCGCACGCAGCTCATCCTGGACATCTTCGCCCAGCACGCCAACAGCTCGGACGGCCGGGTGCAGGTGGAGCTGGCGCAGCTCAAGTACCTGCTGCCGCGGCTGGGCGCCATGCAGACCTCCCTGTCGCGGCTGGCGGGCGGGATCGGTGGACGCGGCCCCGGTGAGACCAAGCTGGAGATCCGCGGTCGGCGCGCCCGGGACCGCATCGCCATCCTGCAGAACCAGCTCCGTGCCCTGGCCCGGAAGCGGACCCTGCGGCGCAGTCAGCGGCAGGGGGCGGGGGTGCCCGTGGCGGCGCTGGTCGGCTACACCAACGCCGGCAAGTCCACGCTGCTCAACGCGCTGACGAAGTCCGACGTCCTGGCCGAGGACAAGCTCTTCGCCACCCTGGACACCACCAGCCGCCGCATGCGCTTCCCCGACGCGCGGGAGGTGGTGATCACGGACACGGTCGGCTTCATCGAGCACCTGCCGAAGGATCTGATGAAGGCCTTCGAGGCCACCCTGGAGGAGCTGCAGGACGCGTCCCTGCTCATCCACGTCATCGACGCCAGCGACCCCTACCGGGCCCTGCACGTGCAGGTGGTCTCCGACGTCGTCGACGCCCTGGGCCTGGGCCACCTGCCCGTGCAGCTGGTCCTCAACAAGGCCGACCTGGCCGCCCCCGAGGCGCTCGCGGAGGCGGTGCGGGAGTCCGGTGGCCTGCCGGTCTCAGCCCTGAACCGGGACGGGCTGGGGGATCTGATGCTCGCGGTGGAGCGGCACCTCTGGCGCGAGGGCTTCGGCGACACGCGGCCGGAGTGGCAGCAGCGGCCCCTGGAGATCTGATCACCGCGCGGCATGGGCTCCTTCACGCGTCTATGCTGCCGTGCGATGAACAAGGACGTAGACAGCGTTGACGCCGAGGCCCTGCGGGTGCGGGAGCTGGCGGACACCCTGCACAAGCGGGCCTTCTGGTTCGTGGCCACCGCCGTGGGCGGGCTGGCGGCGGTCTGCGGCGTGGTCTTCTGGCTCTGGCGCGACTGGAAGCTGGGATACAACGTGCACCCGGCGCTGTACGAGCCCTTCCTGGCGGCCCTCATCGGCGGCCTGATCGGCCTGGGGCTGTCCATGCCCTTCGGCTACTGGTTCCGCATCCAGGCCGGCCTGGTCCTGGTGCAGCTCCGCGTGGAAGAGAACACGCGGCAGGCCACGGAGGAGGCGGCGCGCACCACCCAGACGATCCAGGCGCTGAGCGCCGGCATGTCCGGTGAGTGGCCCACTGCATCGGCCCCGGGCGACAGCAGCACCCGATTGACCCCCCTCAAGGACTGATCCGGCTCCGGCCGTGACGGTGCACAGGGTGGCTGCGCGCCGACCGCGATATCCTGCACCCATGAGCCTCCGCCCCTCCCTCCCGCTCCTCTGCTTGCTGCTGGCCGCCTGCCCCTCGGCCGAGCCGGACCCCAGCACCCAGCCGCTCCCCGAGCCCAGCCCGGAGCCCCAGGCCACCCTGGACGCGGACTTTGAGGCCGATCTGCTCGCGGTGCTCGACGCGCAGTTCGACGCCCTGGACGTCCCTGGCCTGGCCATCGCCATCAAGCCCCACGACGCCGGCGCCTGGTCCGCGGTGCGCGGGATCGCGAACCCCACCACGGGGGAGGCCCTGGAGCGCGGGCACCGCTTCAAGATCGGCAGCGCCACGGAGACCTTCGCGGTGGCGGCGCTGCTGCAGTCGGAGTCGGACGACTTCACGATCCACCGCGGCGGCGGAGCCCAGGAGCTGGACGGCCTGTCCGGCCACTGGACCGCGACGGTTCGGCAGATGCTCGACCACACGTCGGGCCTGCCGGACGTCGTCGACCACCCCGACTTCGTGCCGTCGGCGGCGATCAGCCAGGAGGAGCTGATCGCGCTCGCGGAGTCCCTGCCGAACCAGCACGGACCCGGGCAAGCCCGCAGCTACGCCTCCACCAACTACGTCTACGCGGGCCAGCTGGTGGAGGCCCTGAGCGGGCGCTCCTGGGCCGAGGACGTGCGCGCGCGCTTCCTGGAGCCCCTGGATCTGGACAACGCGGCGGTGGCGGGGGAGGCCTGGGGCGACGTCGTGCGCGGCACGCTGGCCGGCGAAGACGTGACGGACCGGGAGCACCCCTCGGTGCGTCGGGGATCCGGCGACGTGACGATGTCGGTGGGCAACCTGGCCCTCTGGGGGGCGGAGCTCTTCGGGGGGGACGTGCTCGACGGACAGCAGATCTACGAGCTGGGCAGCCAGTCCTTCCACCAGCAGGGCCGCGGGTTCGTCCTGGGCATGGAGCTGATCGACGAGGCGAGCCCGAAGGAGCAGCACGCGCACCTGGGCCTGGCCGAGGGCTACGGGATCTGGCTGGGCTACCGGCGGGACCTGGAGACGGCGGTGGCGGTGCTGGGCAACCGGGGCGGCACCGACTGGCCGCCGGGGGTGGCGGAGGCGATCTGGGCGGTGGTGGAGCAGCACGTGGATCCGCCGACGGGCGACGACGACGACACCGTGCAGGAGCTGCCCCCAGCGCCGGCGGGCCAGCTGACCTTCGAGGGGCTGCAGACCCACGATCCCTCGGGGGCCGGGGCGCGGCCCGAGCACACCGGCGTGCGCATCGGCGGCTGGTGGGACTTCGACAACGACGGCCAGACGGTGGGGCGCTTCACGCTGACCTCGGCCGACTACAGCTCGGGGCAGCCAGTGGGCGCGGTGCAGTGCAGCTTCGAGGCGCGGGGGAACTACCTGCAGGAGTGGCAGCAGCACGGGGCTGCGGGCGCGTTGTTCCTGGACGACTGGGGCAGCCCCAACTGCGCTGACTGGCCCTCGGCGGACTCCTGGCGGGCGCGCATCGAGGGCAACGTCGACGGCCTGCACCTGGTGGCCCGGGACTCCATTCCGCCGGACTGGGTGCCGTCGTGGCCGGGCTGGCAGGGCGATCTGGACGGGGAATCGTCGGTGGCCGACTACGTCCAACTCTGGATCGACGAGCGCCAGGCCGCGGGTCAGAACGTGTCGGTGCCCTGGCTGATGGTCGGCAAGATCGAGGGGGTGACGCAGGCGGAGCCGGCCATCGACCCCTGGACGTTCCTGGGATTCTTCTGGGAGTGAGGGATCAGCCCCACCGCAGCCGCGACAGCGCCTTGTGCAGCCGGCCCAGCACCTTCCAGGTGGGCGAGTTCCAGACCTCCTCCAGCCGGTCCTGCAGCCGCGCCAGCTCCTGCCAGTAGTCCTCCAGGAAGTCGATGGGCACCCCGCCGGGGGAGCGTGAGGGGGCGTCGATCCACCGGAGCAGCGGCTGCGTCGTGCCCTGCAGGGAGTAGCGCTCACGCAGCAGGGACCAGGGCCGCAGATCCCGCTGCGCCTCCAGGGGAGCGCCCGACCGCCGCGCCCCGGCCAGATCGGTGAGGGAGCGCGCCACCGCGTCGGCGTCGCTGGCGGGCAGCGGGTGGAAGAGCGCGCAGCCCCGCAGGTCGTGGGTGAGGTCGCAGGAGTCCGTGGCGGCCACCGGCACCCCCCGCTCCAGCGACTCCAGGATGCGGGTGCGCGCGCCGAACTCCGCCTCGTAGCAGGGCAGGTCGCAGAACAGCGTCACCTGCGCCCGCGCGAAGACCGACGGGAGGGCCCGCGTCGGGATCCAGCCCAGGAAGTGGAAGCGGTCTGCGTGCGGGCTGCCCGCTGCCCGGCCGGCGAAGCGGTGGTAGGTCCCCTCCTCGTGGCCGCGCAGCGCGCCGCCGGTGGAGACGAAGTGGATCGACGGGTCCCGCTCCATCGCCCGCAGCAGGCCCTGCAGCATGGTGTCGTCGTCGAGCCAGGTGTTGTAGCCGCCGCAGAAGAGCACCACGAAGGCGTCGGCCGGCAGCGCGTCCAGGGCCGCGGGCGCGGGCTCGATCCGGCCCAGATCGTCGTCCAGGGCCTCCACCGAGCCCGGCTGCACGTGCACCAGCTCGTGGCCCATCGCCTCTGCGGTCATGCGCCCGGCCAGCCCCAGGGCGCCCACCAGGGGCCCGCGCTGCGCGTCGCTGATCACCGAGAAGCGATCCCCCCGGGCCAGGGCCCAGCCCAGCATCTCCCGGTAGCGGTGGATCGGGTCCGTGGAGCCCGATCGAAAGGATCGCGCCTGGGCCTCGCTCATGGGGTCCCCGGGCACGTCGACCCACAGCGGCTCGTCGCCCGCCGCCCGCGCCCCCGCCGCCATGGGCAGGAAGGGCCCCGCCGTCACCACCACGTCCGGGGCCGTGTCCCGCCGCAGGTCCCGCAGCATCAGGAAGCGCCCGGGCACGTCCGAACGCACCACCACCGAGCGGTAGGCGCGCTCCCCTGAGGGTGTGTTGGCCCGCCGCTCCTGCAGGCCGTCGGGCGCGTCCTGGGCCCGTCCGTCCACCAGCGTGGCCAGGGTGACGTCGTGGCCGGCGGCCAACATCGGCAGCAGGAACTGGCGCGTGCGCAGGGCCGGAAAGCCCATCTGCCGCGGGT
>CALCXL010000246.1 GCA_937907595.1 uncultured Pseudomonadota bacterium | reverse complement strand
GG
Organism: uncultured Pseudomonadota bacterium; assembly: GCA_937907595.1. Lineage (GTDB taxonomy): Bacteria > Myxococcota_A > UBA796 > UBA9615 > UBA9615 > CALCXL01. The sequence goes on along the minus strand of CALCXL010000246.1, from coordinate 18,487 downwards.
CCGTTGTTGCAGTCCTCGTCGATGCAGGAGGGCAGGGCCGAACACTCGTCGTCGAAGCAGTCGGGCGCGCCGTCGCCGTCGTCGTCGAGGCCGTTGCCGCAGATCTCCGCGACGCAGTCCGTCTCCAGGGCGCAGTCGGAGTCGGCGCAGTCGATGGCCAGGTCGCCGTCGTTGTCCAGGCCGTCGCCGCAGACCTCGTCCTGGCAGGTGATGACCGCGGCGCAGTCGGCGTCCGCGCAGTCCACGGCGCCGTCGCCGTCGTCGTCGAAGCCGTTGTCGCAGTCCTCGACGTTGCAGGAGGGCAGCGCCGCGCACTCGGGGTCCGCGCAGTCGACGTAGAGGTCGCCGTCGTCGTCCAGGCCGTTGTCGCAGACCTCGCCCGTGGCGACGCAGGCGGGCTGGGACAAGCAGGAGGGGTCGTCGCAGTCGACCAGGCCGTCGGTGTCGTCGTCGACGCCGTTGCTGCAGTTCTCCACCTGGCAGACCGGCTGGGCCTGGCAGGTGGGCTGGGCGCAGTCGATCAGGCCGTCGGCGTTGTCGTCGACGCCGTTGCTGCAGTCCTCGGGGGTGCAGGAGGGCTGGGTGGCGATGCAGGAGGGGTCCGCGCAGTCGGCCAGGCCGTCGCCGTTGTCGTCGACGCCGTTGAAGCAGTTCTCCACCCGGCAGCTGGGCTCGGCTGCGACGCACTCGGGGTCCGCGCAGTCGATGAGGCCGTCGCCGTCGTCGTCGGTGCCGTCGAAGCAGTCCTCGGCGATGCAGTCGGTGAAGGCGTCGCAGTCGGGGTCCACCGCCGTGTTGGCCGCGGAGTCGGCGCAGTCGATGAGGCCGTCGCCGTCGTTGTCGATGCCGTCGGAGCAGTCCTCAGCCACGCAGACCGGGGCGCCGTTGCACTGGGCGTCGGCGCAGTCGATGGCCCCGTCGGCGTCGTCGTCCACCCCGTTGGCGCAGTCCTCCGTGCTGCAGGCCAGGTCGAAGGCGCAGTCGATGTCGAAGCAGTCGGCGTTGCCGTCCTGGTCGTTGTCCAGGTTGTCGTCGCAGACCTCCACCACGCAGCCGGCGAAGGCGGCGCACTCGGGGTCCGCGCAGTCCAGCAGGCCGTCGTTGTCGTCGTCGACGCCGTTGTTGCAGGCCTCGGGGATGCACTGGGATAGCACCGCGCACTCGGCGTCGGCGCAGTCCAGCGCGCCATCGTTGTCGTTGTCCAGGCCGTCGTCGCAGACCTCGGCCACGCAGGCGGAGTCCAGGGTGCACTCGGCGTCGGCGCAGTCGGTGGCGCCGTCCAGGTCGTTGTCGACCCCGTCGTCGCAGACCTCGTCCGTGCAGTAGGAGTCCGCGGCGCAGGCGGGGTCGGCGCAGTCGGCCAGCAGGTTGCCGTCGTTGTCCAGGCCGTCGTCGCAGACCTCGTCCTGGCAGAAGACCGCGGTCCAGCAGGCGACGTCGGCGCAGTCGGTGAAGCCGTTGAGGTCGTCGTCGACCCCGTTGGTGCAGTCCTCGGAGCCGGTGCAGGCGATCAGGACCTCGCAGGCGGGGTCGTCGCAGTCGGCCAGGCCGTTGTTGTCCTCGTCGCCGGCGGTGTCGCAGTCCTCTTCGATCAAACAGGCGGGGTCCCCCGCGCACTCGTCGTCGCCGCAGTCGATGGCGCCGTCGCCGTCGTCGTCGACGTTGTTGTCGCACTCCTCGGGGATGCACACGGAGTCCGCGGCGCACTCCAGGTCGACGCAGTCGGTGTCCCCGTCCAGGTCGTTGTCGACGCCGTCGGCGCAGTCCTCGGGCACGCAGACCGGGTCGAACTCGCAGTCGGCGTCCGCGCAGTCCACGAAGCCGTCCAGGTCGTCGTCGGCCCCGCTGTCGCAGACCTCCGCGCCGGCGCAGGCGGGGTGGCCCAGGCACTCGTCGTCGGCGCAGTTGAGGAGGCCGTCGCCGTCGTCGTCCCAGGCGTTGTCGCAGATCTCCGGGTCGCAGGCGATGGAGTTGGCCAGGCAATAGGCGTCGGCGCAGTCGATGTCCCCGTTGCCGTCGTTGTCCAGGCCGTCGTAGCAGTCCTCGATGGCGCAGTTGACGTCCTCATCGCAGTCGGAGTCGTCGCAGTCGGCGTCCCCGTCGCCGTCGTTGTCGACGCCGTCGGTGCAGATCTCCGGGCAGGCCGGATCGCCCGCGCAGTCGGAGTCGGCGCAGTCGACGTCCCCGTCCAGGTCGTTGTCGACGCCGTCTTCGCAGTCCTCGACCGGGCCCCCGCAGGCCGGGTCGCCGTCGCAGTCGGCGTCGTCGCAGTCGATGTCCCCGTCGCCGTCGTTGTCGACGTTGTCGTCGCAGACCTCCGGGTCCGGGACGATCTCGTCCACGCCGCGGCCCAGCAGCTCGATGGGCATGTTGCCGCCGTTGAGGACCGCGTTGGTCTGCAGCGTGGCGGTGCTGGTGAAGGGCCCCAGCGCCGTGGGCCGGAACTCGAAGGCCACCGTGACGTCGTCACCGGGGGCGATGACGATCGGCAGCGAGAAGGGCGCCGCGAAGGGGTCGGCGATGTTGGTGACGCCGGTCACCTCCAGGTCCGCACCGCCCGTGGACGCGATGGTCACGAAGCCCGTGCCCAGGCCGTCCACCAGCACCTGGCCGAAGTCCAGCGTGCTGGGCGTGACGGTGCCGGCCGCGCCCTGGGGGGCGGAGTCGTCGTCGTCGCCCGTGGAGTCGTCGTCGTTCGCCGTGTCGTCGTCGTCCACAGGCGGACAGCCGCCGGTGGTGAGGGCGAAAGGAACGGCGAGGAGAAGAAGGAACGCGCGGAGTCCGCTCGTGGGCTGCATGAGGCTCCCTGGACGCTTCGACGCCGGGGCCCCCGCCACCTGCGCGAAGAACGTGTCTGGTATTGGGAGGGAAGCCTAGCAGAGGCCGTGCGAGGGAGCCGCGGGCGCGGCGGGGCACGGGCGAGGTGATCGGCGCCCGGGCCGGGCCTCAGCTCAGGCGCTGAAGCTCAGGCGGACACGCTCAGGCGGCCCTGCCCAGGCGCCGATCCTCAACCGCTACTGCAGGCAGAGGGTGAAGTCGCCGTCCCCGGAGCGGCGGCGGACGCGCCAGCGGTGCAGCACCGTCGAGCTCTCGTTGTACGAGATGGACTCGGTCGAGTCGGCGTTCTGCGAGCTGACCCGGTTCTTCCAGCGGTTGCCGCTGAGGTACTGCAGGTACAGGTCGAAGTTGGTGCCGACGGGGCCGGTCAGGTCGCCACCGTAGAAGCCCGAGGCGGGCGCGGACTCGGTGAAGTACTCGTCGCGGTTGCTGTTCGACAGCGTGCCCGTGAACTCACCACCGGGGCAGGACGTCGCGCACTCCGGCGCCGCGGCGCAGTCGCTGTCGGCGCAGTCGGTGTCCCCGTCCAGGTCGTTGTCGATCCCGTCGCCGCAGTCCTCGGGCTCGGCGCAGGCCAGGTCCAGGGCGCAGTCGCTGTCGATGCAGTCGGTGTCCCCGTCCAGGTCGTTGTCGACGCCGTCGTCGCAGATCTCGTCGGGCACGCAGGCCGCGTCCAGGGCGCAGTCGCTGTCGGCGCAGTCGGTGTCCCCGTCCAGGTCGTTGTCGACGCCGTCGTCGCAGACCTCGGGCTCGGCGCAGACCAGGTCCAGGGCGCAGTCGCTGTCGGCGCAGTCGGTGGCGCCGTCCAGGTCGTTGTCGATCCCGTCGTCGCAGACCTCCGGCTCGGCGCAGGCCAGGTCGAAGGCGCAGTCGCTGTCGGCACAGTCCGTGGCGCCGTCCAGGTCGTTGTCGACGCCGTCGTCGCAGACCTCAGCCGGGGGGGGCGGGTCGCCGCCGGCCTCGCTCGCCGTGAAGGTCAGGCCGCTGAAGCCCTGGTAGGCGTTGATCATCACGTAGTAGGTGCCCGACTGGGACGGCTCGAAGGTGCACGACTCCGTGTTGCCCGTGGCGTAGGGCCGGCAGTCGTAGGTCGACGTGGTCGGGGGGGCGCCGAAGCGCACGTAGAGGTCCGCGTCGCCCGTGCCGCCGGCCGTGCCGAAGCGCATGCCCAGGCTGTTGGCCGACGTGGCGTAGGAGAAGGAGAGCGAGCCACCGGTGGAGGCGCTGAGGCCGCTCTGGGTGTCGATGACGGTGTAGGCCAGGGCGGGCTGCACGCCGACGGCGACCCAGGCCGAATCGACCGCGGCCACCTGGGCCGAGGCGGCGCCGTGCAGGTCCGTGGCGGCGCTGACGGTGGCCGCGCGGGCCTCCGCGAACGTGGTCGACGGGGTCATGTACAGCGTCAGGGCGCGGTACCAGATGTGCGCGGCGGCCTGGAGGTCGAGGTCCCCGCTGGTGGCCATCAGGTAGACGGCCTTGTTGGCGATGCCCGAGCTGTGGTGGACGTCGATGCCGTTGTAGTAGTTGGAGTAGTGATCGATGCTGATGCCGTCGGCCGGCGGGTTGTCCATGTACCGCAGCGCCGTGCCCAGGGCGGGCTTGGCGATGTCCTCGCCCACCAGCCAGGTGTTGGCGTCCACCAGCCACCCGTTGGAGTAGGAGTCGATGGCGACGCCCAGGATGTCCGACGTGGCCTCGTTCAGGCCACCGGACTCACCGGAGTAGATCAGGTTGGCGCTGTACTCGGTGACCGCGTGGGTCAGCTCGTGGCCGACCACGTCCAGGGAGCCGGACAGGGGGTAGAAGTAGATGTCGCCGTCGCCGTACACCATCTGGGTGCCGTTCCAGAAGGCGTTGTCGTAGTTCCGCTTGTGGTGGGCGGTGGAGATCATGGTGGCGCCGTTGCCGTCGAAGCTGTCACGCCCCTCGATGGAGGAGTAGTAGTTCCAGGTGACGCCGGCGAAGTCGTGCGCGTCGTCGATGGGGCCGTCGCCGATGGGGCCCTGGCCCTCGGTGCGCTCCAGGCGTCCGGGCAGGCCGTTGCGGTTGCGGCCGTCGTAGGTGCGGCGGTCGAGGGCGGTCTGCAGGTTGTTGTAGCGCCAGATCGGCAGGCCGCTGCGCGCGTCCACGAAGACGACGGGCTTGCTGGGGTGGTCCGTCTCCAGCGAGTCGATGGCGACGCGCCAGCACAGGTGGTCGACGCCGTTGTGGCGCAGGACCTGGAGGTCGGCCTCCACCGCGTCCACGACGCCGGCGTGGTTTGCGAGGGCGACGTCGATGCCCGCGTCCTGGGAGATCGTGGCCGACGACGGGTTCCGCAAGCCGTGGACCAGGCCGTCGGTGAAGGAGTCGAAGTCACCGTTGGTGCGGAAGTGCAGGATCCCCTGGCCGCCGAAGACGGGCACGCCGTCCTGGCTCTGGTTCAGGCGGAGGTGGGCCATGCCCAGGGTGTCGATGTCGATGCTGCTGATGGCGACCGAGTCCACGTCGGCCAGCACCACGGCGCCGTCGCCGGCCAGCCACTCGTTCGCCAGATCCTCGGCCAGATCCGACGCGATGGCGGCGTCGCCTCCGAACACCGGGTCAGCGGAGCGGGGGGCGAGCTCACCGCTGTTGCTGCACGAAGCGAGCAGGAGCAGGAGCGGGAGCAGGGACCAGCGGGTCGACATCGGGGACTCTCCAGAGCGCATTCGCGTGCGCGGCGTGGGCGCAGTCATGCGCCAATTCGAGCGGGCTCTACCCGTCGTCCAGCGAGAACGCCAGCACGATCGACAGTGGATACAAAGATCGTTGTTCGGGCAGGAATCAAGGGACGCAGACCCTGTGCGACAATCCCCGCCCGATGAGCGATCTCTCCCTGCGCAGCCGCCGCGTCGTCACCCCCGAAGGGATCCGTCCGGCAGTCGTGCACGTCGTCGGCGGCCGCATCGCCGGCGTCTACGACGAGCCTCCCCCGCACCTCCAGCCCCGCGATCTGGGCGACCTGGTGCTGATGCCCGGCCTCGTCGACACCCACGTCCACGTCAACGACCCCGGCCGCGCCGACTGGGAGGGCTGGGAGACCGCCACGCGCGCGGCTGCCTCGGGCGGCGTCACGACGCTGGTGGACATGCCCCTCAACTCGTCGCCGGTGACCACCAGCGCCGCGGCCCTGGACGCCAAGCGCCGAGCCGCCGACGACGCCTCCCTCTTCGCCGACGTGGGCTTCTGGGGGGGCGCGGTGCCCGGGAACCGGGAGGCTCTGTCCGATCTGGCGCGCGCGGGCGTGGCGGGCGCCAAGGCCTTCCTGTGCCACTCCGGCATCGACGAGTTCCCCGCCTCGGACGAGGACGCGTTGATCGACGCCATGGGGGCGCTGGCCGAGCACGACCTCCCTCTGCTGGTGCACGCCGAATTGGAGCGGGAGGCCGACCTGGACCGCGCCGCCCTGGCCGCCCTGCCCCCCGACGACTACCGCGCCTGGCTGCTCGCGCGGCCCCCCTCCTTCGAGGAGAACGCGGTGCGCCGCGCCATCGACCTGGCCCGCAGGACGGGCTGCCGCGTCCACGTCGTGCACCTGTCCGCGGCCAGCGCGCTGCCGATGCTCCGCCGCGCGAAGGAGGAGGGGCTGCCGGTGACGGTGGAGACCTGCCCGCACTACCTGGGGCTCAGCGCCGAGGAGGTCGGCCGCGGGGCCACCTGGTTCAAGTGCGCGCCGCCCATCCGCAGCGAGTCCAACCGGGAGCAGCTGTGGCAGGGGCTGCGTGACGGCGTCATCGACTTCGTCGTCAGCGACCACTCGCCCTGCACGTCGGACCTCAAGTGCACCCAGAGCGGCGACTTTACGGAGGCCTGGGGCGGCATCTCGTCCCTGGGTCTGGGCCTGCCGATCCTCTGGGCCGAGGCCAGCGCGCGGGGCTTCGATGTGGCCGACGTCGGGCGATGGCTCGCCTCGGGGCCGGCCGACTTCGCCGGGCTGGCCCAGAAGGGCCGCATCGCCGTGGGCGCCGACGCCGACCTGGTGGCCTGGGATCCCGACGCGGACTGGCGGCCCGGGGAGGCCGACGTCCACTTCAAGAACAAGCTGTCGCCCTGGCTGGGCCGCGCGGTAAAGGGGCGGATCACCGCGACCTGGCTGCGCGGCGAGCCCGTCTGGCGCGACGGCGAACACGGCCGACCGGCCGGCACCGAGCTTCTGAGGGAGACCCGATGAGCGTGAACCTGGCGTCCTTCGCCGACTGCATCGACCTGGCCGTGGCCGACCTGGGGGGCACCGTGCTCGGCTGCTCCGACGACTTCTTCGCCGAGGCGGAGCGCCTGCTCCGCCCCGACGCGGCCGTCTTCGACCCCCACGCCTACACCGACCGCGGCAAGCTCATGGACGGCTGGGAGTCCCGTCGCAAGCGGGACCCCGGGCACGACTGGCTGGTGCTGCGCTTGGGGGTGCCCGGCGTCGTCCGCGGCTTCGACGTCGACACGTCCTGGTTCCTGGGCAACCAGCCGCCCTTCTGCACCATCGAGGCCTGCGTCGCCCCCGCCGACGCCCCCCTGGACGCCCTGGGGGGCTGGGTGGAGGTCCTGCCCCAGGTGCCCCTGAGCCCCGGCAGCCACAACCTCTTCGCGGCGGCGCAGGTGGGCCGCTTCACGCACCTGCGCCTCAACATCCTGCCCGACGGCGGCGTGGCCCGATTGCGGGTCTACGGCCTGCCCCAGCCCCAGGTCTCCGGCTCCATCGACCTGGCGGCGGCGGCCAGCGGGGGGCGGGCGGTCGCCTGCTCGGACATGTTCTTCGGGAACATGAACGCCCTGCTCAAGCCCGGTCGGGCGGAGAACATGGGCGGCGGCTGGGAGACCCGTCGGCGGCGCGATCAGGGCGAGGACTGGGTCGTGGTCCGGCTGGCCGGGCGCAGCCACGTCGACCGCATCGTCGCCGACACCCACCACTTCAAGGGCAACTTCCCCGACCGCTGCGCGATCGAGGGCCTGGACGACGCCGAGGCAGGCCCCTACCGCATCGAGCGGCACCCCGACTGGACGCCGATCGTCGCCGAGACGCCCATGCAGGCGGACCACGCCCACGAGTTCAGCGACCTGCTTCACCGCGGCCCGTTCACCCACCTGCGCCTGCGCATCCTCCCCTGCGGCGGCGTGTCCCGGCTGCGGGTCTTCGGGCACCTGGAGGTGCAGGGCGACCTGAGCGACCTGCTCAACGGCCTGGACGAGGACACGGTGCGCGAGGCCCTGGAGCTCTGCTGCGGATCGGAGGCCTGGGCCGAGGGCATGGTCCTGTCCCGGCCCTTCGCCGACCGCACCGCGGTGTTCCTGCGGGCCGACGAGGTCTGGTGGGGGCTGGACGAGGAGGGGCAGCAGGAGGCCTTCGCGCACCACCCGCGCATCGGCGACGACCCCCAGCGGCTGCGCGAGCGCTTCGCGGCGTCGGCGACCTGGGCGGCGGGGGAGCAGAGCGGCGTCGGCGGGGCAGCCGAGGCGACCCTCAAGGCCTTGGAGGAGGGCAACGCGACCTACGAGGCCCGCTTCGGCCACGTCTTCCTCATCTGCGCCACGGGGCTGACGGCCGAGCAGATGCTGGGCGCCCTGACCCGTCGCCTGACCAACGAGACCCACCACGAGCACCGCATCGCAGCCGGCGAGCAGGCGAAGATCACCCGGCTGCGGCTGGAGAAGCTGGAGCAGAGCCGATGAGCACGATCAGCACCCACGTCCTGGACACCGCACGCGGCTGCCCCGCGGGCGGCATGGAGATCACCCTGGAGCGCATGCAGGCCGGGGCCTGGACCCGACAGGGCGGCGGCACCACCAACGACGACGGCCGCGTCGGCGCCCTGCTGCCCGACGGCCGCATCGCCCCCGGCGTCTACCGCATGACCTTCGACACCGGCGGCTACCACCGCTCCCTGGACATCGACGGGTTCTACCCCGAGGTCCAGGTCTGCTTTGAGATCGCAGCCAGCGACGAGCACTACCATGTGCCGCTGCTGATCAGCCCCTTCGGCTTCTCCACCTACCGGGGGTCGTGATGACTCTGGACGAGACCACGCTCAAGCAAGCCTTCGACATCCTCCACGCGGCCAACGCGTCGGTGGCCCACCAGTGGCCGGGCGACTCGTCGAACCGCCAGCCCCTGCACACCGTCTACGGCGGCGCGCAGCTGTTCAAGGCCGGCACGACGGGCAAGTTGGGCGAGCTGGCCCTGGCCTCCATGGACCGCTACGCCCCCGACGCCGCCACGCTGGCCGCCGCCCTGGACCTGCCCGGGGACGCCGCCATGCACCAGCTGGTCTGGGAGCGCGTCCGCGCGAAGCTGCAGCGGGAGCCGGTGGAGGACTTCCGCATCGACTTCGAGGACGGCTTCGGCGTGCGGCCGGACCCCGAGGAGGACCACCACGCCGTCCGCGCGGCGACGGAGGTGGCCCGGGGCATGAAGGCGGGCGTGCTGCCCCCCTTCATCGGCATCCGCATCAAGCCGCTGAACGACGAGTTGGGGCGGCGCTCGGTGCGCACCCTGGACCTCTTCATCACCACGCTGATCGAGCAGGGGGGCCGGCTGCCGGACAACTTCGTCATCACGCTGCCCAAGATCCCCCACAAGATGCACGTCGCCGCCCTGGTGACGCTCCTGCAGGCCCTGGAGGCAAAGCTGGGGCTGGAGGACGGCGCCCTCAAGATCGAGCTGATGGTCGAGCTCCCCCAGACGATCTTCGACGCCAAGGGCCGCGTGGTGCTTCCCGACCTCATCGAGTACGCCCGCGGCCGCTGCGTCGGCGCGCACTTCGGCACCTACGACTACACCGCCGCCACCAACATCACCGCCGCCTGGCAGGTCATGGACCACCCGGCCTGCGACTTCGCCAAGAGCGTGATGCAGGTCTCCCTGTCGGGCACCGGGGTCTTCCTGAGCGACGGCGCCACCAACGTCATGCCCGTGGGACCGCACTCCGGCGAGCTGACCGCGGCGCAGGAGGCAGAGAACGCGGCCGTGGTCCACCGCGCGTGGAAGATGGCCTACGACCACACCCTGCACAGCCTCAAGGGCGGCTTCTACCAGGGCTGGGACCTGCACCCCGCCCAGCTGGTGACGCGCTACGCGGCCTGCTTCAGCTTCTTCCTGGACGGGCTGGACGCGGCGACGGAGCGGCTGAGCAACTTCGTGGCGAAGGCGGCCCAGGCCACCCTGGTGGGCGACGTGTTCGACGACGCGGCCACGGGCCAGGGCCTGCTCAACTACTTCCTGCGGGCCTGGAACAGCGGCGCCATCAACTTCGACCAGGTGGCGGCCACGGGCCTGACCGAGGAGGAGCTCCGCGGGCGCAGCTTCGTGAAGATCCTGGAGGGGCGGAAGTAGCCGGGGAATCGGTCGACGTCGCCCCGATTCACCCGCTCAGGGGATCGGCGCGCCGGCCGCGATCCAGGCGCCCAGGGTGGCGCGCTCCTGCTCGGTCATCCCGGTCTTGTTGCCCAGGGGCATGGTCTGGGTGTCCACGGCCCGCGCCTTGATCAGGGCCGCCTTCGCCGACGCCTGCTCGGGGGTGTCGTAGGTGACGCCGTTGGGCGCGGTCTTGAAGATCTCGTCCGTGGGGCTGGCGCTGTGGCAGCCGACGCAGTGGGTCTGCAGGATCGGGCCGACCTCCGCCCAGGTGGCGGCGCCCTCGGCCTCGGGGAGGGCCTTGGGCGCGGAGACCAGGGCCAGGCTCAGGAAGAGCACGGCGGCCACCGGCGGCACCCAGGGCAGGATCTGCCCGGCGTTGCGCTGGTTGAAGTAGACGCGGCTGAGGGCGCCGACCGCGAACAGGCCCAGGAGGATCAGCCAGTTCCAGGGGTGCCCGTAGGTGCTGGGGTAGTGGTTGCTGATCATCACGAAGACGACCGGCAGGGTCAGGTAGTTGTTGTGGGTGCTGCGGATCTTGCCCATGGGGCCAAAGCGCGGGTCCGGCTCCTCCCCCTTGAGCAGCGACGCCACGATCTTCTGCTGGTTGGGGATGATGACCATGGCCACGTTGCCGGCCATCCAGGTGCCGACCATGGCGCCGACGTGGATGAAGGCCGCGCGCGGCGACAGCACCTGGGTCAAGCCGTGGGCGACCGCGGCGACGTAGAGCAGCAGCACGCCCGCCAGGGCCCAGGGCGCCTTGCGCAGCGGGCTCTTGCAGAGCTGGTCGTAGACGACCCAGCCGATCACCAGGGTGCCCACGCCGATGCCCACCGACGCCCCCGCGCTCACCGGCCCGCCCGCGTCGACCATGAAGGCCCCCGCCTGCAGCCAGTAGACGACCGCCAGCAGGAACACGCCGGTGATCCAGGTGGTGTAGGCCTCCCACTTGAACCAGTGCAGGTGCTCCGGCATGGACTCGGGGGCCACCTGGAACTTGATGACCCGGTAGAAGCCGCCGCCGTGCACGGACCAGGACTCGCCCTTGACCCCCTCGGGGGTTTGCTCGTCCCGCTGCAGGCTGGCGTCGAGCCACATGAAGTAGAAGGATTCGCCGATCCAGACGATGCCGGCGACGACGTGCAGCCAGCGGATCGCCAGGCTGAGCCACTCGTGAAGGTGCGCGCTCATGGCGCAGCGTACCCCGGCGTCCGGGGTCCCTGCCTGATCACGCCGGGTCCAGGTCCGGCGGGTCCTCGCTGTTCAGCGCCACCCCGAAGCGGGAGATGTAGTCCGCGAACTGCGCGTGGATGGCGTCGGCGTGCAGGCCGTAGCGGGCGGCGTCGTAGACGTGCTTGCCCCGCCCGTCCTGCCGCGGCGCGTCCAGGTAGGCGCGCATGGTGTCCGGGGAGGTCACGTCCAGGTCGAAGTGCTGCTCGATCTGTCCGACGGCGGCGATGGGGTCCTTGACCAGGTCCTCGAACCGCACGTGGAAGACGCGGTCCGAGCCGTCCAGCGCCGCCATCGCCCGCTGCACGCCCTGGTGGTAGCGGGTGGCGATGTGGTCGCCGACCTTGAGGGGGTCGACCTTGCCCTTGAGGGTGCGGCGGACCAGCGTGACCAGCGAGCAGTAGGAGGCGACGGCGTCGAAGGGGTCCCGGTGGGTCCAGACGATGCAGGCGTCGGGAAAGACCTTGAGCAGCGAGTCGGCGAACCACAGGTGCTCGGGGCACTTCAACACGAGCTGGCGCGCCGGCCGGATCGACAGCAGGAGCTGGAGCTGCCGGCGGTACTCCCGGTAGGGCCACTCCATGTCGTAGTCCAGCAGCCAGTCGCCGAAGCGGCGGTTGCCGTGGGCCAGGTCGAAGTTGAGGACCGCGAAGGTGCTGGTGAAGAGCGGCCAGCACTCCTCCACCGTCGTGGCCGTGGTGTGGTGGATCTGGTGCATCTCCGGCGTGAAGATCGCGGCCGTATCGATGTCGCGCTGGGCGACGCGCATGCGCCGCTCCCGATCGATGACGGGATCGGGGTGCACGGGCGCAGGGTGGTTGAGCTCCCACCACTCCAGGCCGCGCCGGTCGTTGTCCAGGCAGAGCAGGTTCTGCAGCAGCGTGGTGCCCGTCCGCGGGAAGCCCAGCACGAAGATCGGCCGCTCCACGGGCACGTCGAGCACGGCGGGGTGATCGGCCAGGTGCTTCTCGATCGCCAGCCGGTTGACCACGGCGCGGCTGCCCACCGAGCGCACGAAGACCGCGGACATCGCCTTGAAGTCGGGGTCCCCGTAGCACTCCATCGCCTTCGTGAAAGGCTCCAGGAAGCGGGGATCGCCGATGTCGTGCAGGCGGGCCTTGCGACGGCCCAGGGCCAGGACGGACTCGGCCTGCAAGCGGGTCATCGGCAGGTTCATGCGCCGGGCCAGGGCGCAGAACAAGTCCAGCGTCCGCTCGAGCGGGCCGTGCTCAAGGCGGTCGACGGTGACCTTCGCGGGGAGTTGAGCCGACGTCATGGGGATCCGATTGCAGCCCTCTCTACCCCTCTCGGGGCGAAGGGTCCAGCGCGCTGGGCCGCTGAGGCATGATCTGGGAAGATGCCGACAACCCACGACGCAGCCGCAGCCTTCACCGTCGCGCGCAGGCTCCTGTCGGCCGAGGACTGCGAGCGCGTGCTGGCGTTGGCGCGGGGCGCGGAGCGGGGTGGCGTGATCGAGGGGGCTGCGGACGCCGGGACCCGCAGGCGATCCGCGGTCGCCTGGCTGCAGTCGAGCCCGGAGAGCGCGTGGGTCCTCCGTCGCCTGGAGGCGCTGCGGGCGGCCACCCCCTTCGACGTGGACATCGACGGCGTCGAGCCCCTGCAGGTGGCCACCTACGGCCCCGGGGACGGCTACGGCTGGCACATCGACCTGGGCCCCGGCCCGGCCTCCCGCCGCAAGCTCAGCGTGTCGGTGCTGTTGAGCGATCGGTGCGACTTCGTGGGCGGGGAGCTGGAGTTGGGCGCCGATCGGGGGGTGAGCGCGGGGCTGCAGCGGGGCGACGCGGTCGTGTTCCCCAGCTACCTGCGCCACCGCGTGCGGCCGGTCGAGTCGGGGGAGCGGCGGTCCTTGGTTGCGTGGTTCACGGGGCCGCCCTGGCGCTGACCGAGCGGGGCCCCTCCCCTCGCGGAGGTCCCTTACCCGCGCGGAGGCTCGGGGGAGGCCGGCCGCCAGCGCTCCATCCCCCGGCTGGCCAGCCAGAGGGCGATCGCCCCGACCACGGCGCCCGCCAGGCTGTCGACGACGTAGTGCTGTTTGGTCGTCAGCACGCTCAGCGCCACCCCCACGGCGGTGAACACGGGCAGCCAACGCCATCGGCTGGAAGAGCGCAGGCCGATGTCCGCGCAGATCACCGCGACCATCACGTGGGCCGAGGGAAAGGTGTTGTTGGGGGGGTCGATGGCGTGCACGAAGCGCAGGATGTCCGTGCCGATCCCCGCCGTCGGCGCGCCCAGGAAGGCCGCCGCGCGGGGGTAGGTCGACGGCACGGCGAAGTAGCCCACCGAGCACATCGCCAGGCCGATGCCCGCCGCCAGGGCCCCGCGGTCGAACTCGGACCGCTCGCGTCCCAGGAAGCCCGCCAGGATGATGCCCAGGGCGTACAGGGGCACGTAGAACCACGCCGTCCAGGGCAGCAGGGGGATGGCGCGGTCCAGGTCGGTCATCAGCTCGACGTGCCGATGCGACGTCAGCATCGCCACCGTGCGGTGCCCCGCCAGGAAGATGCCGCCCCCCAGCAAGAGCGCCCCGAAACGCCTGAGATACCAGTTCACCACCGCAGGCTCGCACGGGCAGGCCGCCCCTGTCCCGGCGGCGGCGGACCCGAGGGCGCGACGGATCCAGGCCGCAGGAGGGATCAGCGCTGGCGCGCCAGGTGGATGCGGGCGGCGTCCATGGCCTGCCGCGCGGTGGCGCAGTTGGTGAACCGGTCCAGCGGGTCCTTGGCCAGCATCCGGCTCACGATGGCCTCCACGTCGGGCGGCACCTCGGGGTTCAGGGCCGAGACCGGGCGGGGGTCCCGGGTGAGGATGTCGCTGAAGAGCGCGGCCACGCTGCGGCGATCGAAGGGCAGCACCCCGGTCAGCAGGCGGTACAGCACCACACCCACCGCGTAGATGTCGACGGCGGGCTGGGGCGGGTCGGGGCGGGGCTTGAGCCGCTCGGGGGCCACAAAGGCCGGCGTGCCCACCACCATGCCGGTGCGGGTCAGCCCGGTGCCGCCCCCGGTCATGGTCGCGATGCCGAAGTCCATCACCTTGAGGGTGCGCCCCTCGTTGATGACGAACAGGTTGCGCAGCTTGACGTCGCGGTGCACCACGCCCTGATCGTGCGCGGCGCCCAACCCGTCCAGGGCCTGCCCGCAGAGGCTCAGGGCCACGTCGGTGGGCACGAGCCCCCAGTGGAGCTCCTCGGCGAACTGGTAGAGATCGGAGCCCTCGAGCAGCTCCATGGTGATGAAGTAGGCGCCCCGGAACGTCCCGAACTCGTAGCTGGCCACGATGTTGGGATGCACCAGCTGCCGCGCGATGCGCATCTCCCGACGGAAGCGCTGGACGGAGCGCTCGTCGGCGTCCTTCGGCGTGAAGAGCTTGAGCGCGATCGACTCCTGCAGCTCCAGATCGCGCGCCTTGAAGACCACCGCGTAGCCGCCCTGGCCCAAGGGCTCCTCCACCAGGTAGCGGTCGGCGATGACCGATCCCGGCCCCACCGGCCCCAGGCCCAGCTCCTGCGAGCGCTCCAGCACCGAGCGGCGGAGGGCAGCGGGCGTGCGCAGGGGGTGGTCTTCCGGGGACGGGGTGGCAGCGGCGAGGTTGGGGCCCACGTCCCGGGGGCTGCTGGGCAGGGGCTCCATGCTCGTGACCGGGGGCGCGGAGGGGCGAACCGGGGCGCCGTCCATCGACGCCGGGCGCACGGACGGCAGCGAGGGCAGGGAGATGTTGGCTTCGGAGTCCTCGACGATGTCGGGGTGGAAGTAGAAGGGCTGCAGTTCCGCCAGGCGGATCTGGGCGTCGCGGTAGGTGGGCACCACGGAGACGACGGCGTCGAAGGCGGCGGCCGCGCTGGAGCTCAGCGAGAGGCGCTGGAAGATCCGCCCGAGCATGTACAGGGTCGGGGCGTGGGCGGCGTGGTGGTTGCCGTCGGCGTCGCCGGCCAGGAACGCGGTGACGAACTCGTCGAGCTCCGGGGTCCAGACGTCGTCGCTCCAGGCGATCTTGGCGGCGCGGCCCACGGCGTCGGGGTAGGTGGGGTGCAGGTGGCCGACGCGCTGCAGCACCGCCAGGGCCTCGTCCCGGCGACCGGCCCGCAGCAAGGCGTCGGCGCGCGGCAGCGCATCCTCCACCTGGGGCGGCGACGACGTGCGGATCTCGCTCTGCCCGGAGCTCAGGTACCCCGAGGGCCAGGGGCTGTCGGGCAGGGGGCGACCCCGGGCCGCCTGGGTGGCGTCGGACCGCCGACCTGCGCGCTGCAGGACCTCCGAGGCCCGCGCGAACTCGCCCAGGTTGATGAACAGGGCCACGGCGTGGCGGATCCGGTTGCTGCGGGAGTAGCAGACCGCCGCCTGGAAGGCCGACTTGAGGGCCCGCGGCGAGAGGTGCTCCACCAGCGTCAGCTCCGCGGGGAGCACGCGCAGGAAGGAGGCGGCGGCGTCTTCGAAGCGGCGCAGCTGCACCTGCACCCGAGCCGCCTCGGGCCAGGCCCCGGCGCTCTGATAGCAGGACAGCGCCTCGTCCAGGCGCCGGCGGCTCTCGAAGATCTGCGCCGCTTCCAGCGTCCGGCCGGCCGCGGCGAGGTCCTCGGGGCTGGGGGTGCGTTCGTTCAACCGATTCTGGCCCATCCGCAGGATAGCTGGCCGGGGACGCGCCGGGCTGCGCTCAGCCGATGCGGGCCTGCTCTACATCCACATCGACAAGACCCTTGAACCGCATGAGCGCGATCGCGCCCAGTCCCACCGCAAACCAGAGCGTGCAGACCCGAACCAGGAAGGACGCGGCCGTGGCCACGTCGCGGGTCAGGGTGTCCGAGAACTGCAGCGCGATCTCGATCAGGCCCACGTCCGTGGGTCCCAGCCCGCCCGGCGAGACGACGCCGAGCACGGTGGAGAAGCTGTAGGCAAAGACTCCGACGCTGTGCGGGAAGTCCTCCACGCCGAAGCCGCCGAAGGCGAACCAGTAGCCCAGGCACTCGCAGTACCAGGCCAGGGTGGCCAGCAGCAGCCCGCCGACCAGGGCCCGGGCGCCCAGCAGGGCCCGCGAGGCGTCCAGCGCCTCCTCCACCTTCGGCGCCAGGCCCGCGCCCAGGGGAGCGCGCCGCAGGATGCCGATGGCCACGCCGCTCAGGCTGCGGCTGTGCAGCACCACGATCGCCGCCACGATGGCGATGCCTGCCACGAGCAGCACCGGCACGGCCTGCTGCCCGCCGTAGCTGGCCACCCCCACCGACGCCAGCAGCACCAGGGACAGCAGATCGCTGACCCGCTCCACGAAGACCACCGGCGCCGACCGCGCCATGGGGATGCCCGCGGCCTCCTTGAGCAGGTAGCTCTTCAGGAACTCGCCGACCTTGCCCGGGGTGATGGACATGGACAGCCCGGCCAGGAAGATCGCCGCCGAGGTGCGCAGCGGCACCCGGATGTCCAGCATGCGCAGATACAGCTCCCAGCGCGCGAAGCGGATGACGTAGTTGCCCAGGCTGAGCAGGAGCAGCACCGGCAGCCACTCCCACGCGAAGCTGCCCAGGCTGCCGGCCACCTTGCTGAAGTCGGCCCGCACGAAGTAGACGCCGTAGACCAGCACAGCCAGGCCGATGCCGATGCCGAGGCCCTGCCGGAAGCGTCCGAGGATGGTGTTCTTCGCCATGGGGCCGCGGAGTGTAGTCGGTCGGGGCGGCGGGCGCGGGGCCTCAGCTCGCCGGGGACGGATCCAGGATCACCTGCAGGGAGCGGGCCAGGGTGATCGCCGTTCGGGAGACGTCGGCCTGCCAGGCCAGCAGCAGGACCCCGTTGGCCGCCGCGCGCCGGAGCTCGACGCCGTAGGCCGGGTCGATGTCGTCGGCGGGGGACACGCTGCGTGCGTCCGAGCGCTGCAGGGTGAAGACCAGGGCCGCGCGATCGCCCTGCTGCACCATCGCCTGCAGCTCGCGCAGGTGCTTGAGGCCGCGGGCGGTCACCGCGTCGGGGAAGTACGCGCGGTCGCCGCGCACCAGGGTGGCGTTCTTGACCTCCACCCAGCAGCGCCCCGGCGGCCCCTCCAGCAGCAGGTCGATGCGCGACCGCTCGCTGCCGTAGCGGACCTCCCGGCGGATCGACGTGTAGCCGGTGAGCTCGGGCACCCGGTCGTCGGCGATCGCCTCCTCCACCAGGCGGTTGGGGAGCAGGGTGTTGACGCCGACGGGCACGTCCCCCGGGCCGGCGTGCACGACCTCCCAGGTCCACTTGAGCTTGCGCTTGGGGCCGTCGGCGGGGCTCAACCACACCACGCGGCCGGGCTCGCAGACACCCTGCATGGAGCCGGAGTTGTTGGTGTGGGCGATGACCTCCCGGCCGTCGTCCAGCAGGACGTGGGCCAGGAAGCGCTTCTCGCGGCGGATCAGGGTGCCGGCGACCAGGGGAAGGGGGAAGTCCACGGCCAGAGGGTGCCACACGCGGGCGCGACGGGCCCCTCGCTGGCCCACCCGCGTGCGGTCCCTTGGGCGGTGTGGATCAGTGGACCTTGCAGACCTCCATGCCGTCGAACTCCAGGTCGTGGCTGTGCACGCGGAGCTCGATGGGCCGACAGCAGGTCGGGCAGTCCTCGATCACCTGCTGCTCCCCGGCCGACAGATCGAGCTCGACCTCCACCCAGTAGCCGCAGTGCGGGCAGCTCAAGCCCGCGAAGAAGGCCTCCCCGACGTTCGGCGGGTGGGTGAGCAGATCGGGCGGGATCCGGTCCGACTCTTCCAGAACAACATCGGCCATACGCTGGGCGCTCATCGGTCACCTCACTGCAATGCAAAGCCCCGCAATCCCTTGAGAAATCAAGGTCTCAAGCGGGCTGCGATGAGAAGATGCTACGCCCGTCCGGATCGCCTCCACAAGAGAAAAATCGGGCACACCCGTGCCCGGACCGCGCGGGTCAAAGTCAAGCCAAGAAGCTGTCAAGGGAGGGCCCACAAACCAGTTCCTGGCCCGCCCCCGCGGTCGCTGCCGTCTTGAGGACACAGGCGCTGCGCTCTACCGTGCGGCCCGATGAGCAGACCATGACCGACCTGACCGATCG
>CALCXL010000245.1 GCA_937907595.1 uncultured Pseudomonadota bacterium | reverse complement strand
CCCCGCCGGCGACGGTGCGATCGGGCACGGCCGTTCCCGGTCCGGCTGGCACCGATGCTGCTCTGAGGAAGGGCAGACCCCCGGAGATGCCGCCATGAACATCCTGCGATCCCTGCCCCTCCTGCTCCTGCTCCCCGCCTGCACCGCCCCCCAGGCCGAGCTGCTGGAGTCCCACCCCCTGGCCCTGGTCAGCGGGGTCGACGCCTCGGCCGCCGTGGGCATCACCGTGGACCCCGACAGCGGCGCGGCGCTGGTCCTGGACCTCAACGCCGGCATCGTGCAGGTGGACCTGGCCGGGAGCGGCGGGCAGTTCGAGTCGGGGGCGGTGACGCTGCTCGCGCTGGAGGACTTCCCGGTGCCCGACGTCGCGCCGCGCTCGGCGTGGACCGACATCGTGGCCATGGGCGACGGCCGCTTCGCCCTGACCGCGCAGACCCAGGGCTTCCTGCTCGATCTGGAGGCGGCGACCCTGACGCAGCACTTCTGCTACGTGCCCGGCTTCGAAGACGGCGACGGCCAGTTCACCGAGGACCAGATCACCAACTCGGTGGCTTGGGACGCCGCGACCGATCGCCTGTACGCCCAGCCGGAGACCTTCGAGCCCTGGAGCGGCGAGGTGACCCGTGCGGACATCGGCGCCTTCGACGCCACCACCGGCGACGACCTGGAGTGGACGGAGATCGCGGACACCGAGTTCCCCGCCGGCGGGATCGCCCTCGACGGCGACGGGCACCTGCTCCTGGCCTACGGGGATCGCCTGCAGGAGCGCTCCCTGGAGGACGGGGAGCTCACCGCCGAGGACACCGACCTGGGCGGCTTCGATCTGCAGGACATCGCCGGCATGGCCCGGGATCCGGCCACCGGGCACTACCTGATCATCGACCCCTCGGCCGATCTGCTGGTGCGCATCCTCCGCTGAGTGGAGGGGGGTTAAGACCAGGTCCGACCAGGTCGAAGTTGGGTTCCAGGCAGGAGACAGGGCGCCCGTGGGCTGCGCTGCGAGCCTCGCCCCCTCCGGCCCCACCGCCGCCGCGCGGGATCACTCCGGGCGCAGCTCCTGCCAGGTCTGGGCCCCCTTGGGGTCGCGCAAGATGATGAAGAGGCGGGTCCCGGTCGACGACTCGCCGGGGATCGGCCGCCACTCGAAGGTGCGCAGGGAGTAGTCGGGATCGTCCTCGTCGCCGCCGAAGAAGCCGCCGCCGCCGCCGTTGCCGCCGCCTCCTCCGCCGAAGCCGCTGCCGCCGGAGTCGCCGCAGGGGTCCTCGTCGTCCGCAGTCGCCGCGCCGGGGCCGAAGCCGCCCTCGGGTCCTCGGAGGGGCAGGTTGGGGCAGCCTGCGGTGCGGTACAGGCGCACGGACAGGTCCTCCAGGTCCTCCTCGTCGGCTACGTGCACGTCGATGCTCACCCCGTCCTCGCCCACGGCGCCGATGAGCAGGGGGCCGTCGTCCGCGGGGAGGTCGGCGGCCAGCCAGGTCTCGTCGCCGATCACGATGGAGGTGATGCGTGGGAGGTCGTTCACCGGCGGGTCCGCGACCACCGGCGGCACGAAGTCGTCGTCGTCGGGGAAGGCGTCGTCGTCGTCCGCGGAGTCGTCGTCGTCGGCCGAATCGTCGTCGTCGTCGGCCGAGTCGTCGTCGTTGGGTGCCGCATCGT
>CALCXL010000244.1 GCA_937907595.1 uncultured Pseudomonadota bacterium | reverse complement strand
CCCGGCCGGCTACGGGCAAGCCCGGCGAGTACTTCGTCAACACCTACGCTCCTACGACCCGCCCCCGCTACGAGGCGGAGGTGCTGGCCTTCCACGAGGCGATCCCCGGCCACCACCTGGAGCGCTCGCTGTCCATCGAGCTGGCCGATTCGCCCGCGTTCATCAAGAACGGTGGCTTCACGGCGTTCATCGAGGGCTGGGCGCTCTACAGCGAGCGCCTGAGCGACGAGCTGGGCCTGTATTCGGGGGACATCGACCGCTTGGGCATGCTGTCCTTCGACGCGTGGAGGGCGTCGCGGCTGGTGGTGGACACCGGCATCCACCACTTTGGCTGGTCGCGACAGCAGGCCATGGACTTCCTGGCCGCCAACACGCCCCTGGCCGCCAACAACATCGACAACGAGGTCGACCGCTACATCTCCTGGCCCGGCCAGGCCCTGGCCTACAAGGTGGGGCAGCTGGAGATCCTGGCCCTGCGCGCCCAGGCGGAGCAGGCTCTGGGCGCCTCCTTCGACCGCTCGGCCTTTCACGACCTGGTGCTCGGCGGCGGCGCCATGCCGCTGCCCTTGCTGCGTGCTCGCGTGGAAGCCTGGATCGCGTCCAAGCGCTGACCGACCGCCCCTCCGCCGCTCCCCCCTCTACCGCTGGTAGCGTCGCCATTGTGAGCCGCCGCCTCCTGTTCGCCGCCCTGCTCCTCGCCGCCCTGGTCACCGGGCTGTGGTGGGCGACGCAAGGCCCTCCGCCCGCTGTCGCTCCGGTTCGGTCGGTCCCTCCGGAGAAGGCGGTCCGCGCGGTCGCCGTCGGGTCCGGTGTCGACGGTTCCGGTGTCGACGGTTCCGGTGTCGACGGTTCAGGGGTCGACGGGCCCGATGTCGATGGTTCAGGGGTCGACGGGTCCGATGTCGATGGTTCAGGGGTCGACGGGTCCGATGTCGACGGGTCCACCATCGACGGGTCGGACCCCGAAGCCCCGCCGCCCCCCGCCCGCCCCTCCTGCGCCGCCGACGCCGAGTGCGGGCCCTGGGAGCGCTGCGTGTTCGGCCGCTGCTACGACGGCCAGCGGGGCTGCGTCTTGGACGGCGACTGCGGCCAGGACGCGCGCTGCGAGCTGTCCACCTGCCTGGACGGCCAGCGCCAGTGCGACGATGAGGCCGGCTGCGAGCAGGGCGACGTCTGCTTCTTCGGCCGCTGCAAGGCGATGGAGGAGGTGCGCTTCGACTGCGTGACGGACAGCGGCTGCGAGGAGGGGGATCGCTGCGAGTTCGGTCGCTGCTCCCACGGCGCGCGGCAGTGCCACCTGGACGCCGACTGCGCCGACGGTCGCTGCATGTTCGGCCGCTGCCTGGAGGCTCCCCGGGAGTGCGACGGCGACGGCGACTGCGGCCAGGAGCAGCGCTGCGCTTTCGGGGCCTGCGTGGACGGGGTGCGCGAGTGCCAGCAGGACCGCGAGTGCGGGGAGGCCCGGCGCTGTGAGTTCGGCCGCTGCCTGCAGGGCGACCGGGAGTGCCGGGACGACGCGGCCTGCGGGGAGGCCCGGCGCTGCGAGTTTGGGCGTTGCTTCGATGGGGGGCGAGAGGAGCCGTGATCACGCTCACCCTGAGCCCCGGCCTCCCCCCGTGGAGGCGCCCTCACCGGGGGGAAGCGCGCCGAGTTGGTTCCCCATCGGGCCAGCCTTTAGCGGCCCCAGACCCAAAGTCAGCGCGCTCTTCGACTGGCGGTGGCATATTGGAGCCGGGTCGGGGACACATCGGCCAGGCCCGCACGCACCCCCCCCGCGTGCGAGCCCGTGCCGAGTGTTCCCTTCCCACCCCCCCCCTCGCCGCCAAACGACGACAAGCGGCCAGCGCCCGCCCGAGAGCGAGCGCTGCGTGGAGCCGGCGACAGGCCCTCCTTGGCCCTCCCCCTGGTCGTGCCTTCGACCGCACTGTCCGTGACCCCCCGAGACCCAGCGCTGCCCCCGTCGCCCGCTCCTTCCACGCCCGCCGCCCGCGTCCGTCAGGATGATCTTCAGGAGCGCGGAGCCGAACCTCTTCAACCGCGTCCCTCCTGCCTCATGCACAACCCAGACGCCGAGTCGGGGGCGCCACGGTGGCCGGGCACGGTAGGGCAGGAAGGTCACGCTGCCCCCCGGACGAGCCGGCCCCGGTCGCGCGGGAGCCGCGGTTCGTCGTGACGCTCCCTACTTCTTGAGCGCGTCGACCACGGCCGCCGTGATGGCCTCCCCCTGGGGCGTGGCGTCCGAGCCGAAGCGCGCGCGCACCTGCCCGTCCCGCCCCACCAGGAACTTCTCGAAGTTCCACTTGATGTCGCCGCCGCCGCCCGCGGGGCTGCCCACCAGGGAGGCGTACAGCGGGCTGCGCTTGGGTCCGTTGACCGCCTGCTTCTCCAGGATGGGGAAGGTGACGCCGTAGTTTCGCTCGCAGAAGGTGGCGATCTCCTCGGCGCTGCCGGGCTCCTGCGCGCCGAACTGGTTGCAGGGCACGCCCACCACCACCAGGCCCTCGTCCTTGTGGGCGTCGTGCAGCGCCTGCAGCCCGGCGTACTGCGGGGTGAAGCCGCAGCGGCTGGCCACGTTGACGAAGAGCACGGCCTTGCCGGCCAGGGTCTCGGGGGGGAGGGGGGTGCCGTCGAGGGCGATGTGGTTCATGGCGGTGGGTCCTTTGGGAGCGTCGGCGGCCAGGGACGGCGCCACCAGCAGGGTGATCAGCAGGGCGAAGAGGGTCATGCCCCTTCCATAGCCTCCCGCGCGCCGCCCGTCGCCGTCAGGGTTGCCGCAGGCATCCGCAGGAATCCCAGCAAGAGCGCCGCCGATCCGGTTTGATGCGCCCGTGCTCGACATCCGCCCCAACCTCGCCCTTCCCGACTCCGTCCTGGAGTGGCGCGTCAGCCGCGCCGGCGGGCCGGGCGGCCAGCACGTCAACACGACGTCGACCCAGGTGGAGCTCCGCCTGTCCATCGACGACTGCGACATGCTCTCCCTCCGCGTGCGCACGCGGCTGAAGGAGCTGGGCGGTTCGCGGGTCAGCAACGACGGCGTCCTGCGCATCGTCTGCGGCAGCTCCCGCTCCCAACTGGCCAACAAGGACGAGGCCGAACAGCGCCTGCGTGCCCTCCTGCTCGAAGCCCTCAAGCCGCCCCCCAAGCCCCGCCGCCCCACCAAGCCCAGCCGCCGCGCCAAGGCCAAACGCGTGGACGAGAAGAAG
>CALCXL010000243.1 GCA_937907595.1 uncultured Pseudomonadota bacterium | reverse complement strand
CGGGAGCGTCGGCTACTCGCTGGAGCTCGGGGCCGCCGGCACCCTGTCGGCGGGCGTCGGGGGCCTGGGCTGGCTGGTGGGCGGCGACACCCTGGGCTCCGGCGACCCCTACGGCGCCATGGTGGGCGTGGGCGCCGTGGCCGGCCTCGGCGCGGCGATCGGGGCGCTGCTGGGGGCCTTGTCGCCCCGCGGGGAGGTCGCCGTGCCCGACGCGCCCCGCCGCCCGCTGCTGCGCCTGTCGCTGCGGCCCGGCGGCGCCCGGGTCCTGGGGGAGTCCTCGCCCGTGAACCTGGGCCTGTCCCTCGATCCCACCATCGACTTCGGCGAGGTCCTGAGCCTGCAGCCGCACGTCGGCGTCTCCACGGATCTGGGCCCCACCGAGCAGGTGGATCCCCGCCCCCAGCTTCAGGGCAGCGGCCCATCGACCTTCCCCCTCGCCGATCGCCAGCACCGCCTCAAGGTCTCCGCCGGCGCCGAGCTCACCATCCGGCTCCCCTACCCCGCCCCCGGCCTGAAGCCCCTGGGCGCCGGCCGCTTCTCCCTCCGCTACCGGCCCACGGTCGAGGTGCGCCGACGGGTCCACCACCTGGGCTCCGACCAGGAGCAGATCCAGGAGCACATCGCCCTGTACCCCCTGCTGCTGGGCTTCCGCTGGCACACCTCCCCCCGCCAGAGCTTCACCACCCTGTTGGGCCCCCGCCTGGACTGGTTGGGTCTGAGCGACCCCGGATCGGCCGACGTCGCCATCAGCTCGCCCGTCACCGGCAGCTTCTACGCCGAGGCCTGGTACCGGATCGACGTGCCCATGAGCCCGCTGGGCGGCGGGCCCGCGGAGGTCAACGGTCGCCTCAACATCGGCTACGTGCACACCATGCTGGACGGCGCGACCTTCGACCTGGGCGCGATCGTCGGCTTCCTGGGGCCCGTGAACGTCTCCTGGGACCTGCGCGTGCGCAAGCGCGGCGCCCCGGTGGCCCTGCAGTTGACCGGCGGGCTGTGGCTGAGCAAGGGCGGCGGCCCCTACGTCGAGGTCGGCTTCTCGGCCCCGGACATCGTGGTGCCCCTGGCCAGCGAGGAGCCGTCGTGAGCCTGGTCGCCCTGCTGCTGTTGCTCCTCTCCGGCTGCGAAGAGGCCGAGTGCGCGCGCGGGGACTACTCCGCCGCCGAGTGCCGCGTGGTCGCCGAGCAGGACCACGCCCGCACCCTGACCTCCACCGGGGCCGAGGTGCGCTTCCAGGAGCCCGACGCCCAGGACGCGTCGACCTGGCAGCCCCTGGGCCTGGTGCAGGAGGTGGAGCCCGGGCGCCTGCGCCTGCGGCCGGCGACGCTGATGGACTTCGCCGTCTCCGTCGACCCCGGCCAGGCGACGGAGCTGTCGATCGTGCTGGACAACGTCGCGGCGGACACAGTGATCAGCGTCGGTCCCCTCGGCCAGGAGGCGGAGGTCCCGCTCGTCGGCGATCCCCGGCTGTCGCGCTCCCTCGAGCTGGTCCTGGGCACCGGCACCACCTGGATCCGCGGACGTCGGCCCTGCCCGCCCGCCTACCGCCTGGTGGCCGCGGGCGACGTGCAGACCAACCCCAGCCAGTTTGAGCGGCTGGTCGAGGACCTGCACCGGCAGGTGGACGAGGGCGAAGCCGCGGGGCAGCCGCTGCTGGGCTTCCTGCTGCTGGGGGACCTGGCCCAGGAGCCCACGGACGAGCAGTTCGGCGCCATCGAGGACATCCTGGTCGGCAGCCCGGTGCCGGTCTCCGTGGTGCCGGGCAACCACGACGTCTACGCCGACCCCTACGCCCTCTACAACCGCTGGTTCGGCCCGGGCAACTTCGCCTTCGACGTCTGCCGCACCCGCGTGGCGCTGCTGGACACCGGCGGCGGGGATCTTGCCCCCAGCGTGGAGGCGCGGCTGCCCGAGCTGCTGGACAAGGGCGACGCCGACTTCCTGGTGGGCGCGACCCACTACCCGCCCTACGCCGAGCGCACCGGCGCCGGCTTCCGGGACTCCATGCAGGCGACGTACCTGCTGTCCGAGGCCGCGCGCAACGGCATGGACCGCCTCGTCACCGGCCACGTGCACTACTGGGCGGAGTTCCCCTCCGTGTCCACGGGGCAGGGGCCGATCCACCAGGTCATCTCGGGCACCGCGGGCGCCACCCAGGGCTCGGGCAACCCGCACTTCGGCGTGACGCAGCTTCGCTTCACCGACGCCGTGGAGACCTGCTTCAGCGAGCTCCTGGTGCCCGGGCGCGGCGAGGCCAGCGCGAACAGCGCCGTGCCCATCGACCGCTGCGTCGACTGATCAGCGCGGAAAACGCACCACGCCGACGTCGTCGCGCACCTGCACCAGCCCGCCCAGGCGACCGAAGAGGTCGGCGCGCTGCTCGGCGTCGCAAGGCGGGGTGGTGTAGCCGGTGGTGCGGTTGTCGGCGTCGAAGCAGCGAAGCTCGGCGGCCTCGAAGCCGTCGGGGCCCAGGAAGGTGACCGCGGTGTAGGACTGGCTTGCCGCGCCCAGCTTCCTGAACCGGCCCTTGGTGTGGAAGACGAAGTTGCCCAGGGAGTAGAGGACGGGCACACCATCGACGACCCCGACGGGCTGCGCGACGTGGGGTCCGTGTCCGACGACCAGATCGAAGCCCGCCCCGGCCAGCATGGCCGCCTGGGCCTTCTGGTCGTTGTGCAGGGCCGCGTAGTTCTTGCCCCAGTGCACGAAGGCGACGACCCACTTCGCGCCCTCGACCCGCGCCCGCTCCGCCCCCGCGCGCGCGTGCTCCTCGCTCAGGGGCAGGTAGCCGGCCCGGCCAGATCCCACCGCGCCGTTTTTGCCCTCGGCCAACGCCACCACGCCCACCACGCCGTGGGGGGTGGGGATCAACAGCGGCGCGCCGGCCGATCCCGCGTCGGGCCCGGTGCCGAAGGGGCTGAGCCCGGCCGCCCGCGCGTGCTCGATGCTGTCCAGCACGCCCTGGCTGCCGCGATCGAAGGTGTGGTTGTTGGCCAGCCCCACCGCGTCCACGCCCAGGGCCGCCAGGTCCTTCGCCGTCGCCGGGTCGGCGTTGTAGCTGTAGAAGCTGCCGGGATCGTCGGGGGCCTCGCCCTTGCCCAGGGTCGTCCAGGGCGACTCGACGTTGACCACGGCGTAGTCGGCGGCGATCAGCTCCTTGGCCGACGCGAGCAGCGTCCCCATGCCCCGCTTCTTGATGCGGCCGGCGGCGGCCCAGCCCAGGAAGCTGTCCCCGCCCCAGGCAATACTGAAGCGATCGCAGGGCTCGGCGCAGCTCCAGGGCGCGCCGTCGACGGCCTCAACGGGCACGCCGCCGCTCCGGGGCCAGTGCAGGAAGAGGGCCACCGCCGCCCCGATCAGGGCGATCACCGCGAGGACGGCCAGGGCGCGGCGGAGCATGGGGCTACGGCGTGTTCAGCAGGGCCAGGGCGCGGCGCAGCTGATCCGGCCGGGCGCGTCGACCGAAGACCACCCGCGCCGCGGCGTTCGGCAGCTCGAGGCCGCGCAGCATCTCCCGGGCGAAGCCGAAGAGGGGACCAGACAGCGCCTTGCGGGCGGCGTCGGGGGACTCCTTGCGGGCGCCGTGCAGGTTGACCAGGACCAGGCGGGCGCCATCCTCCAGGAAGAAGCGGGTCTTGCGGGCGTCGGGCAGGACGACGCCCAGGCCGGCCAACGCCTCCAGGATCAGCACGCCCTGCAGCGCCAGATCCATGCGGGCGGCGTCGCTCACGCGCGGCGCGATGGCGGCGGGCATGCCGCGGCCGGGCACCGCCAGGAAGGAGGCCTTGCCGGCCTTCGCCAGCAGCAGCGGCGCCATCGCCGGGCCCACCACGCGGTTCCAAAGGTCGATCTCGGCCGCGTCCACGCCCGTGCGCAGCCACACCCGCTTCTGCTCCCCCAACCAGTAGGCCGGCGTCCACTGCCCGGGGGCGGCCTTCAGCACCTTCTCCCCGCCGGGCCAGCCCAGCGAGAAGGGGCCCACGCGGGCGGCGCCCATGGCCTCCAGCAGCCCGAGGGCCTCCTTGCGCTTGGGCTGGGCCTGGTGGAGCTGCCGCAGCAGCCACTTGGCCCGGGGCTCGGCGTCCTGGGCCAGCAGGGCGGCCACGCGGGTCAGGGCGAGCTCGCGGTAGGCGTCGCCGTCGTGGGGAAGGCCCTCCAGGAGGGCGGCGGCGGCGCGGTCGGCGGCCTCCTGGCTGCCCATGAGCTCCACGGCCCGCTCCAGCAGGCGCTGCTGCACGGGCGCGGGGTAGCTGCGCAGCACCTCCGACGGCGCGTCCAGCAGCAGGGTGGCGCCCCGGGCCAGGTCCCGCTGGTCCAGGCCCTCGTCGCTGCCCTCGATGACCCAGGTGTAGGCCGCGCGCAGGGGCCGCAGGGCCTGGCCGAGGTCCTGGGGAAGCAGGGGCTCGACGCTCTCGTAGGCCTCCCGGAAGCCGTCGTTGTGCAGCAGGCCGAACAGCACCTGGGCGCGCTCGGGGCCCTCAAAGATGGCGGCGATGGGGCCCAGCAGGCGCTGCATGCGCGCCTCACCCAGCTCGTCGAAGTCCAGGCGGGCGGTGGAGGCGGCGAAGGCTCCGGCGGCCTCCCGGCGCGACGCCCCGTCCTGCAGGGACTCCAGGTAGCTGACCAGGAAGCCCGGATCGTCGGAGAACTGCACGACCGCGCCCAGCAGGCGGCTGCGGGTCGGCGGATCGCTCAGGCGCTCCAGGGCGCCGTCGACGGCCGTGCGGTCCACCTTGCCCAGCAGGTGCTTGCAGAGCCCGCGGTCGGTCGGGGGCTTGCTGCCGTTGAGCATCAGGTCCTCGGCCGCGTTGACGCGGATGCGCAGGATCTTGCGGTGCTCGTTGAGGAAGCGCAGGTGGCGCCTCATCTCCACCTGTTCGGCGGCGTCCAGCGGCTCGTCGGCCGGGCGGTCGAAGTCGAGCGCCACCGGCCGAAGGGCAGCGGCGGCGTTGGAGGGGCCCCGGGGGGCGCGGCGGGATCGACGGGATCGGCGGCGTTCAGACACGGCCGGCGAGTGTACTGCATCGGGGGGGTGGGGGGCAGATCCTCCGCCGACACCCCATCCTCCCCCTTCCCTCACGCGCTCGCCGCCGGCATCCTGCGCGCCTCGCGCGAAACGAATCGCGCTCGAACCGTTCACTCCGGGGATCTCCATGACCCAGCCGCTGCTGCTCGAAGCCTATTACGCCCTGGTCGACGCCAAGCCCGACCACACCCAGTTCACGCAGCCCACGGGCGGCGGGGCCGCGGTGACCTACACCCGCAAGCAGGTGC
>CALCXL010000242.1 GCA_937907595.1 uncultured Pseudomonadota bacterium | reverse complement strand
GGCGACGGTCAGCAGGTCGTGATCGACGGCAAGGTGCAGCCGCTGGTGGTGGGCCAGTGGGTCAAGCTGGCCGATGGCCTGGCTGTGCAGGTGGGCGCGAAGCGATTTCAGAACGTGATGTGGATGGTGCTCGACGACGAGGTGCTGGCAGGCCGCACCGACGCCGAGGGCGAGCTGACCCTGTCCTTCGATCTGCCCGCCGCCATGAGCGCCGGCCGCGGCCTGTTGACCCTGGTGGTGGACGACGGCGGCACGGTGGAGTCCATCGCCCGCGCCATCCCCATCAAGCTGAGCGACCTGCAGCTGGACTTCCTGCCCGAGGGGGGCGATCTGGTGGTCGGCCTGCCCTCGCGGGTCTACTTCGAGGGGCGGGACCGCTTCGGTGAACCGGCGGACGTGGCCGGCGTGGTGCTCGACGACCTGGGGATCGAGGTCGCCCCCTTCGAGAGCCAGCACGACGGCTTCGGCCGCTTCGACTTCCTGCCCGTCGCCGGTCGCCGCTACCACGCCCGGTTGAGCCGCCCCGCGGGCCTGGCGGGGGAGTCCTTCGAGCTCCCGGAGGCGCAGGCGTCGGGCTGCGTTCTGCGCACCTTCGACGATCCCCTGGGCGAGCGCAGCGCGGTGCCCGTCGAAGTGCGCTGCAGCGAGGTGCGCCCCGTCGTGGTCCTGGGCGCCCAGCGGGGGCAGTTCCTGGGCTTCGCGGCGGTGGAGGCGGGGCCCGATGTGGCCGGCGTCGTGCACCTGGACCCGTCGGACCCCGAGCTCGCCCGCGCCCGTGGCCTCGCCCGCGTCACCCTGCTCGACGCCGACCTGCAGCCCCTGGCCGAGCGCCTGGTCTTCCGGAACTGGCGGCGCGGCCTGCGCGTCTCCATCGAGCCCGATCGGTCGACCTACGGCCCCCGGGACACCGTGACGCTGACCCTTCGCACCCAGGACCAGGACGGCCAGCCCGTCCCCGCCCGGGTGGCGGTGTCGGTGGTGGACGACGCCGTGATCAAGCTGGCCGACGACCGCCAGGGGAACATGCTCAGCGCCGCCCTGCTGGAGGGCGACCTGAGCGGCGAGATCGACAAGCCGCAGTTCTACTTCGACCCCGAGGAGGACGACGCCGCGGCCATGTTGGAGCTGCTGGTGGGCGCCCGGGGCTGGCGTCGCTTCACGGGCCCGTCGCCCGAGCCGTCGGTCGTCGACCTGGAGGAGGGCGCCCGCCCCGCCTCGTCCCCGCCGGTCAAGCGCAGCTTCGATCTGGATCCGCCCGTCGACCGGGCCGAGGACGAGGCGCCCCCTGCTCCCCCCACCGCGGACGGGCAGCTGGAGGAGCCCGTCCCCTCCGGCCAGGATCGCAAGCAGCGGACGCAGCAGCGGGCCCTGGAGCTGGCCTCGGACACCTCGTTGCTGCAGCTCATCGGCGCGGTCGACGTGGGCACCGTGAGCGGCCTGCGGTCCGACGCCGGGGTCTTGCGCGAACGCATCGGGGTCGAGGGGTCGGTCGGCAGCCGCTCGGCGCCCGGCGACGCCATGGGATCGGGGGTCGGGGCGGGCGGGCTGGGCGATCCCCTGGGCGACTCCGTCGGCATCGGCGGCTACGGGCCCGTGGGCAGCATCTTCGACGAGAGGAAGGAGCGGGGCCCCGAGATCCGGATGAAGTCCCAGGCCGTCGAGGTCAACGCCGGATCCGCCGACGAGGGGACCAACCTCACCCGCACCCTGCGCCGCTACGCCGGCCGCTTCAAGCGCTGCTACGAGCGGCAGCTCAAGCGCGATCCCAACCTGGCCGGCAAGGTCACCTACCAGGCCACGGTGACGACG
This sequence comes from uncultured Pseudomonadota bacterium, assembly GCA_937907595.1. GTDB lineage: Bacteria > Myxococcota_A > UBA796 > UBA9615 > UBA9615 > CALCXL01. The sequence goes on along the minus strand of CALCXL010000242.1, from coordinate 3,711 downwards.
GAGGGCCGGGTGGCGTCGGCGATGGTGCGGGTGAACACCACAGGGGATGCCGACCTGGCCCGCTGCATCGAGCAGCAGATCAAGCGCATGCGCTTTCCCGCGCCGGAGCAGCCCGTCACCTTCTCCAGCTCGCTGGTCTTCCAGTCGGAGTACGGCTCCACCCGGGCCGTGGCCGCGCCCACCCCGCGCCGCGTGACCCGCCCCCGCTTCGACGCCGTCCGGCAGTTCCCCACGCCGCGCCACCGCGCCGGCTACACGGGGCCGCGCAACGACTTCCGGGACACGGTGCTCTGGGCGCCGTCGGTGCAGACCGACGCGGCTGGGGTCGCCACGCTCAGCTTCCCCCTGTCGGACGCCGTCGCCACCTTCCGCGCGAGCGCCGAGGCCGCCAGCCAGGGCGACCTGGGCCGGGGTGAGGCCACCATCGCCACCCAGCTGCCCTTCTTCATGAGCGTGAAGCTGCCGGCCGAGGTGTCCGCCGGCGATCGCCTGTTGCTGCCCGTGGCGCTGTCCAGCGGCGAGCCGGAGCCAGTGAGCGTGAACGTCGCCTGCGACCTGGGGGACCTGCTGACCCAGGGCGATCGCGCCGCCAGCGTGCGGGTGCCGGCCGAGGGCAAGGCCCGGCTGCTCATCCCCGTCGACGTGGCCGATGGGCGCGCCTCCAGCCGCATCACCATCACGGCCGACGCCGCGGGGCTGGTGGACTCGGAGGCCCGCAGCTTTGAGGTGGTGCCCCGGGGCTTCCCCCGCGCCGCGCACCGATCGGGCCGGGTGGAGCAGACCGCCACGCAGACCCTCACCCTGGACCCCGAGCTGCTGTCGATCCGCGGCTCCATCACGTTCTATCCGGACCCGCTCTCCTCCCTGGAGAAGGGCATGGCGGCCATGATCCGGCAGCCGCACGGCTGCTTCGAGCAGGTCAGCAGCGCCAACTACCCCAACGTCCTGGTGCTGCGCTACCTGCAGAGCCGGGGCCGCGCCCGCCCCGCCCTGGTGCGGCACGCCCGCAGCGCTCTGGAGAACGGCTACCGCAAGCTGGCTGGCTACGAGGTGCCCGGCGGCGGCTTCGATTGGTACGGACGCGCCCCCGCGCACGAGGAGCTGACGGCCTACGGCCTGCTGCAGTTCGCGGACATGCGGCGGGCGCACGGCGGCATCGACTCGGCCCTCATGGAGCGCTCAGCCGCGTGGCTGCGCAGCCGCGCCGACGGTCGGGGCGGCTACCAGGACCCCCCGCGCCGCAGCGGCTTCCGGCGCGACGATCCGGCGCTGCGCACGGCGTGGATCACCTACGGCGTGGCCTCGTCGGGGGAGACCCCGGACCCGCAGAGCCTGGCGCAGTCGGCGTCGCTGGCCCGCAAGAGCGACGACGCCTACCGCCTGGCCCTGGCCACGGCCACGCTGCTGTCGAGCCCCGGCAAGGGGCAGGCGGGGCGGTCGGCGGCGGCGCGGCTGGCGGGCATGCAGGGGGAGGACGGCTCCTGGATGGGCGTCCACAGCATCACCAGCTCAGGTCCGACCTGGCGGCGGGTGGAGAGCACGGCGCTGGCGGTGCTGGCGCTGCTGCAGGCGGGCGGCCACGGGGGGGCGGTGGAGCGGGGCGTCCAGTGGCTGCACGATCACCGCCAGGGCTCGCGCTGGGGGCCGACGCAGAGCACGGTCCTGGCGCTGCGGGCGCTGGTCGCGGAGGCGGAGGCCAACCCCTCGCCCGCGCAGGACAGCACGGTCAGCGTCCTGATCAACGGCGCGAAGGTGGGCACCGCCACCTGGTCGGCCACCCACGCCGACGCCGTGACGATCACCGGCCTGGGCGAGCACCTGGTCTCCGGCGACAACCGCGTGGAGCTGCGCAAGACCGGTGGCGGCAAGGTGCCGTACAGCCTGTCGATCCACGCGCGCAGCCGGGTCCCCGCCAACCACCCCCAGGCCCCCCTCACCTTGAGCACCCAGCTGGATCGCGCGCAGGTGCCCCTGGGCGAGCCCGTCGCCTTGACCGCCCAGCTGACCAACCGCACCGACGCCGGCGTCGCCAACCCCCTGGTCCGGCTGGGCCTGCCCGCGGGCCTGAGCGCGCAGCCCTGGCAGCTGGAGGCGATGGCGGAGCAGCGCGAGATCGCCTCCTTCGAGCTCCGGGGCCGCGAGGTCGTGCTCTACTTGGACGACATGTCGCCGGGCCAGGACAAGACCCTGCGCTTGGACCTGCTGGCGGAGATCCCCGGCACCACCACCGGCCCCGCCTCCACCGCGTACCCCTACTACTCCGACGACGAGCGCTCCTGGGCCGACGAGCTGGCGATCGAGGTGGTGGCCGGCGACCAGGGCCCCGCGCCCCTGCAGGTCACGCCCGGCGTGAAGTAGCCGGCCCTGCGGTCAGCGCATCACCGACGTGTAGTGCCGGGGCGACAGCGCCACCACCGCGCCCCCCAGGATCGACGTCGCCAGGTACTCGGGGTGGAAGGGCTGCTTCATGAGCAGCGGCATGCCCAGCGCGGCCAGCACCAGCAGCAGGGTGCCGAACCCGGCGATCCAGTCGACCCGCCGCGCATACGTGAGCTCCTCCCGCATGCGAAACCACGCCACAGCGGCCATGCCCAGCGCCGTGTAGACCAGGCTCGCCGCCCCCAGCCGCGGCACATCCTGCCACCACCAGGCCAGCAGCCCGCCCAGCAGCGTGCCGGCCAGGGCACCCCCCCACGCGGTCCAGCCCCCGCAAGAGCGCACCACCATGGTCAGGCCCACGGGCACGGACGCCGCCACCCCCACCGCCTTCCAGGCGTCCGGCTGCACCAGGACGTAGCCCAGCAGGCGCCAGGGCTGGTGCAGCGTGCGCCCCTTCTCGACGGACAGCACCTCCCCCAGGCCCAGGCCCAGGCCCCGGTCCAGGGCGTACAGTGCGGCGAACAGCAGCCCCAATGCGACCAGGTCCCAGCGGCGGGTCGGCAGGACGGGCAGGGCGAAGCGGGTGAAGGTCACCGCACCACCATGCCACCTTCGGGCACGCATCTGCCCGACGGGACCCGGCACGGCCCTTGCTTCGACATGCTGTGCACCCCGGAGTCCCGCCATGGATCGCATCCACAGCCTTCTCATCGTGTCCGCCGCCACCGCTTCCCTGTGCCTTTCGGCCTGCAGCGAGGAGGAGGCCACCCCTGAACTGGACAAGTTCGCCGACTGCGAGGCGCTGGACGCCTGGCTCGACACCTCGGCTGCCACCCAGGTGAACTACTCCTACAACGGCTTCGGTGGGCCCGTGGCCCGCGGCGGCGACGTCGCCCTGGAGGACAGCGGCGGCGCGGTCCCCCCGGCCTCCCCCCAGGACGGTGGCACCGGCGGCGACGATCGGAGCTACAGCAGCACCAACGTGCAGGTGGACGGCGTCGACGAGGCCGACATGGTCAAGAACGACGGTGAGCACATCTACCTGGTCGACGGCGAGGGGCTGAACATCCTGGACGCCTGGCCGGTCAACGAGCTGCGCAGCCTGTCGTACACGGCCATCGAGGGAGCGCCCCTGTCCCTGTACTTCGACGGGCTCCAGACGGTGGTGGTCTTCAGCCAGATCTGGGGCGAGTCGGCGCGGCCCGAGTCCGGCCTCTCCAGTTCCAAGACGACGCGCTGGCCCTGTTTCATCCCGCGAAGTGGTTGATCGAGTGCGTGGACCCGGCGTCTGCGGGGTCCCCAGAAGAGGCCAGGACCCTCGCGGCCCAGGCC
>CALCXL010000241.1 GCA_937907595.1 uncultured Pseudomonadota bacterium | reverse complement strand
CATGATGGCGAGGGAGGTCATGGCCACGGGGGGTGAGTGTAGCGGCCCGGCTCAGCAAAACCTACGGAGGCCGGCCTGCGATGGGGGGCCGGGCGCACCCGCGGCTGGCGTCGTCAGAAGGAGACGTAGCCCATGATCTGCAGGCGGAGGTCGACGTAGCTGAGGATGGGCGGGGCGGGGTCGGCGCCGGCCAGGCCGAGCAGCGTGCCGCCGTGGATGCCGGCCAGCAGGTCGATGCCCACGGGCCCCATCAGGCGCCAGCGGTGCATGAGCCCGACGTCGATCAGGTTGGCCCAGTAGTCGTTGAGCACGTCCTTGCCGAAGCGGACCTCCGCGACCGGCGACCAGGCCACCGGGCCCGTGACCAGGTAGTGCAGGCCGATGCGCCCGCGGGCGCCGAAGAAGACGTTGTTGTAGGGCCGGTTGCGGTAGACGGTGTCGCCGTAGAACTCGGCGCAGAGCATGGTGGTGAAGTAGGCGGGCTTGCCGTCGGGCGGTCGGCAGCCCTCGGTGGAGAAGGTGATGGCGCCGCCCACCTGGACGTCGAACTGCACGTCGTCGGCCCCGGCCGGCTTGACCCAGGGGATGGCCGCGGCCGCCTGGCCCCACAGGCTGATCCGGTTCTTCCAGAAGCGCAGCAGCAGGCCCCCGCCGAAGAGCGCGCTGTTGTCGGCGTAGATGAGGGGCTGTCCGCCGGCCAGGGCGCCGCCGTCCTGCCGGGAGCGCACGTCGCCGCTGACCTGAACGAAGATGTAGGGGTCGAAGCCGATCTTGGGGAAAGGGTGCAGGTAGCCGCGAACGCGGACCATGCCCACGAAGTCGTCGAAGCGCTGGGACTCCGGGAGGATGCGCGCCCAGCCGAAGCCCTCGGCGTACACGTCGGCCCACAGGGGCTTCGCGGTGTAGCGGAGCTCGGCCTTGGCCTGCTTGCTGAGGGCCTCGTCGTCGCCGTCGCGCGCGGCCACGAAGTGCTTGCGCGCCTTGAAGTCCTCCTGCTGGTCCCGGTCCAGGTAGCCGCGGTGGATCTGGATCAGCTGGGGGGAGGCGCCCGCCTCCTCGGCCACGTCGAGCTCGGCCTCGGCCTCGGCCCACCGCTCCATGCTCCGGTGGTCCACGGCGGCGTTGAGGTGGCGCTGCCAGGCCGGGAGGCTGGCCTGGGCGGCTGCCTCCCGAGCGGCGAGCTCGGCGGTGGCCTGCTCGCGCACGGCCTCGTTCGGGCCCCGGGAGGCCTGCTGCAGGAGGTCGGTGACCTTGTCCGCGTCCCCGTCCAGGGTGGCCAGGTAGGCCAGCTCCCAGGCGATCAGCTGGGGGTCGGCGCCCAGGGCTTCGGCCCGGAGGTAGTCCTCTTCGGCCTGCTCGGTGTTGCCGACGTGGGTGCTCTGCACGGCCAGGGCGCGGAAGTGGCGCTGCAGGGCGCGCAGCTCGGCCTGGGCGCGGGCGGTCAAGCCGGGGTCGTCGCCCTCCCGCGCGGCGAGGAATGCGCGGCCGGCGGCCAGGGGGTCGCTTGCGTCGAGGCCCAGGTACCCGCGCTCGATGGCCACGCGCTGGGCGACGTCGTCGCCCTCCAGGGCCGCCAGGAGCTGCTCCAGGCCCTCGGGGGCGGCGCCTGCGGCCTTCTGTGCGTTGAACTCGGCCAGCCACTCCACCTCCTCCAGGGGAGGGGGCAGGGGGTCGCCCAGGGCCTCGCTCGCCGCCGGGGGCCGACCCCAGGTGCCGGCGGAGGCGGGGGCGCCGTTGGCTACCCGCTGGCGTCGCTGCAGGACCTTGGCGCGCTCCAGCGTCATCAGCGAGGGGTCCGCGCCCAGGTCGACCGCGACGGCGAAGGTGGCCTCCGCGTCGTCGAAGAGGCCCGCGTCGCGCTGCTCGCGCCCCTGGACCAGCAGGTAGCCGCGCACGATCTCGAGCTCCGCGGCGGCGTTGGCGGCGGCGTCGGGGTCCGGTCCCTCCGAGGCGTCGCGGAAGGCGCTGCCCGCGCGCTCGAGCTGGCTCTGGGCCTTGGCCAGGTACCCGGTCTCTCCAGCGATCTGCTGAGCCAGGGCGGGGCTGGAGTCGGGGGCCCGGGCGGCGCGCTCCAGGAGCTCCCGCAGGCCCTCGGTCTCCCCGTCGGCCTTGCGCTGGTAGAAGTCGTCCATCCACTGCGTGGCGGTCCAGCCTGCGCGCTCGTCGTCGACGTCGTCGGCGGGGGCCTCGGCGGGGGTGTCGGCCGGATCGGCGTCGGCGGACGCTTCATCGACGTCGGTGGACGCGTCGTCGACCGGATCGGCGTCGGCAGGGGGGGCGTCGGACGGGGCGGGATCGCTCTGGGCGAACGCCGGAACCGCCAGCAGGAGCCCGAGCAGGACTGCGGCGAGCTTCATCGCTTCAGGTTCTCCTCACTGCCCCTTGCGGCGCGCACGTCCCTCGATGTGCAGCGCTGCGATCTCCATCCTGCGCCGGCAGACCGCAAACATGCAAGCCCGGAGGCGGCGGCGCGGCCGGAATGTGGGGTCGCTCCGCCCCTTGCGGGGCCGGGCGGGGGCCGGGGCGGGGGCGCGCCGGAGGCCCAGGAGGGGGGCGGGATCAGGCCCGCGGATCGTGCGTCAGCGAGAACTTGTCGTAGATGGCGATGGTCTCCGCTTCCACCATGCGCTTGACGGCGCCGTGGTCGGCCGCGTCGTCGCGCACCATGCCGGACTGCTTGGGGCCCAGCCGCAGGGTCTTGCCGCCGGGCAGCGGGACCTTGATGGCGCGGGTGGTCTTGTTTTCGATCGTCTTCATGCCGCTCGTTTAGCAGACCCCGGGGGTGCATTGCGCGCGGGCGTCGATGCGGCGGGGTGCGCGGGTGGCTGGGGTCGTGCAGGCAGCCCCGATCAGGGCACGGCGTTGAGGGCGTCGATGATGTCCTGGTGGCGCGTGGGGGTGAAGCCCGAGTCGTGCCAGGCGACGCGGCCCTCGCGGTCGATGACCGTGTAGCTGTGCTGGATGTAGGTGTCGCTGCTGGCGTTGCCCCAGACGTCCACCCAGCCGTCCTGGCCGCCGGCGAGCACGGTCCAGTCGGGGATGCCGCGGGCGTCCTGCCAGCGCTGGGCGTCCTCCACGGAGGCGTTGTCGCCGGTCTCGTTCTGCACCACCACGTCCACGATCACGGCGTCGCGGGGGGCCTCGTCCCACCAGCCATCAAGTCCCTGAACCAGGGAGCGGCACAGCGTTCACCAGTTGGACGTGCCCAGGACGATGATGCGCTGGCCCTGGAAGTCCCCCAGGGCGACCTGGCCGCCGGCGGTGCTGGGCAGCGTGAACTCGGGCGGGCAGTCGCCGGGCTCCAGGCCGTAGACGTCGCAGGTGCTGGCGTCGTCGTCGTCGCCCGAGTCGTCGTCGTTCGGGGCGTTGGAGTCGTCGTCGTCGCCGCCGGAGACGCCGGGCGCGCAGCCCACGAGCAGGCCCAGGGGGCCGAAGAGGAGGAGGGTCCATCGCATGGGGGCACGCTAGCCTCGACTTTAGCCATCTAGCGAATGGGCCCCGATCTGCGCGCAGATGC